>DMCD01000143.1 GCA_003445895.1 Lachnoclostridium sp.
CTCTCGTGCTGCTCGCAGGCATCCTTGCCGCAGTGAAATTAAAGAATAAAAAGAATATTACATGACGGCCTCTGCTGCCATTCAGCGCAGATGCCTGTATTCCCCGCACCCGCACACCGGGCAGCGGGGATTTTTTACCACCGGAATCACCTTCGACGCCAACCATGAGATGGCGGGCAAGGAGCTGAACTCTAAGATCGAGCTGGTAGAGCTGCTGTAAATATTCAGCTTTTTTAGTGGTACATACTGCTGCTGAGCTGTATCCCGGTTTTCTGACCATTTTTGACTGTAATTACTGACTGTAATTATGCCCGGGCTTTTCTAGAACCCGATATACTCTGCGTAAACAGACTTTGCTTTTCCCTCCGAATTCACCTTCCGTATCACGGCTCTCCCGTCCGGATAGATCTGAAAGCTGGCTTCCGGTCCCTCGAAATCCAGGCAGAACCGGGTGAGCTTTACCGTGCCCAGCGCCTCCAGCTTCTCCTTCATCTTCTGAAGATCCGGCTTTGCCGCATTCTCCGGCACGATCTGTACCGCATCCTTCCCGCAGAACCCGGTGGCCCGGATTCCGGCGCTGTGGTTCAGATACCAGTATTCTCCGCGCCCGCATACCGGACAGCGGGGATTCTTCTCCAGAGGCAGCTCCCGCATCTCGTTATTCCACATATCCACATACAGCAGGGTCTTCCTGACGTCCGGCGAACCGATGAGAATCTTCATCGCTTCCGTAGCCTGGATGGAAGCCACGACGGAGGTCAGCCCGTTCAGCACCCCCACGGTGCTGCAGGTTCTGGTCTCAGCAGCTCCCCCATGGGTAGTTCTGCCCGTCATGCAGGCAAAGCAGGGGCCCTCCGGGAGGATACTCATGGTCATGCCCTCTGTCTCCAGGGCGCCGCCGTATACCCAGGGAATTCCGTGTTTGACACAGACTTCATTGATCAGATCTCTCGTTTCCATGTTATCGGTGGCATCCAGCACCACATCCACATCAGAGAGCAGTGCCTCCGCATTCCCGCTGTTCAGGTCTGTGATCACTTCTTCTATCTCTATTGCACTGTTCACCTGCCGGAGCCGTTCCGCCGCTGCAAAGGCTTTGGGAACACTCTCCTCTGCGTCCTTCTCGGTATAGAGAACCTGCCGCTGGAGGTTATTCAGCTCCACCGTATCCCGGTCGATCAGCCGCAGATATCCTACTCCCGCCCGGGCAAGAAGATTTGCCTGGACGCTGCCCAGCGCACCCATCCCCACGATGGCTGCCCGGGAGGCACCCAGCTTTTCCTGGCCTTCTTTTCCGATGTATTTCAGCACTCTCTGTCTCGCGTAGCGATTGTCCATTCCATTCCTCCCCGCACGGAAACCGGACCGTCACAGACTTCCTTCCCGCGCAATCTCTTCCATGGCTGATATGGCCGCATCGATCTCTTCTTCCGTGTTGAAAAAGTCCGGGCTGAACCGCACCGTTCCGCCCTTATCCAGGGTCTGAAGCATCCGGTGGGCCCATGGGGCGCAGTGGAGTCCGGCCCGCACGGCGATATCAAAGGCGCTGTCCAGAATCATGGAGACCTCCTGGGGCTCTGCACTCTCCAGCCTCACAGAGAAAACAGAACCTCTCCGTTTCCCCGGTCCCGGCGCGTACACGGTGATGCCCGGCAGGGAGGACAGTCCTTCGATCAGACGCTCCGTAAGCATGGACTCCTTCTTTTCCACTTCCGCCGCGCCGGTATCCAGCAGGAACCGCACCCCGGCAGCAAGACCGGCAATGCCCGGCACATTCTGGGTACCGCTCTCGTAGCGATCCGGTACCGCCTCCGGCTGTTCCGGAAGCTCGGAGAAGCTGCCGGTGCCGCCGGACAGAAGGGGATTCAGCAGGATTCCCTTCCTCACGTAGAGGACACCGGTCCCCTGGGGGCCGAGAAGTCCCTTATGTCCCGGGCAGGCCAGCATGTCGACGGGCATCCTGCCCACATCAATCTCAAGCTTTCCCGCAGACTGAGAAGCATCCACCAGGAAGGGGATTCCCGCCTCCCGGCAGATCTGTCCCATGGCTTCGATATCGTTCACCGTGCCGGTGACATTCGACACGTGGTTTATCACCACAAGACCCGTATTCTTCTTTAATGCTTTTTTCAGGTCCTCCGGGTCCGCCCCTTCGTCCACAGAGGCAGGAAGAATCGTCAGCTCCACCCCCTGCTCCTTCTGCAGCTGCGTGAGGGGCCGGGATACGGAGTTATGTTCCAGCGTGCTTGTAATGATATGCATCCCGGGCTTTGCCATACCGCAGATGGCCTGGTTCAGGGCCATGGTGGCATTGTACGCAAAGCTCAGTTCATCCGCGTAATCCGCATGGAACAGCTGCTGCAGATTTCTTCTGGCCTCCTGCAGGATGGCCCCCGCTTCCAGAGATACCTTGTGACCGGACCGGCCGGGATTCCCGGAGCAGGCGCGAAGCGCCCGGTCCGAAGCCTGATAGACAGTCTCCGGCTTTTTATTGCTTGTGGCTGCATTGTCAAGATATATCATACGCCTCTGGCCTTTCTCTGCTTATTCCAATATGTAATAAGCACTGCATTCCTTATTCCGGATGATAATATCAGATTTCTTTGAAAATTTGTTTTCTTTCAGTGAAAAGTTTAAAATTAATACATATAGATATATTACTTTTTGACCACAAAAATAGCAATAGAAAAAAGGAGGTGACATTCAGGTTCTGTCCTGAGAATCGCATGAAACAATTATCCATCAAACCTGAAAAATGTATTGGCTGCCGGACCTGTGAACTGGTATGTTCCTTTGGTCACTATCAGCAGTTCAATCCCAAGATGGCCAATGTCAAAGTCTTTGAGTACGAGAAGGCCGCCGTGGCCATTCCCCTCATGTGCATGCAGTGCGAAGAGCCTTCCTGTATGAAGGTTTGTCCCGTGAATGCGATTTCCCGGGACGACGCCGGTGCCGTCACCATCAATTACAATAAGTGCATCGGCTGCCGGATGTGCATGAATGCCTGTCCTCTCGGCAACGTTTCCTACCATCCCGCACTGAAGAAAGTATTCAAGTGCGACCTGTGCGGCGGTGAGCCGAAATGTGCAGCCTACTGTCCCGGCGGAGCGATTCAGTATGAGGATACGGATACCACCTCCGAGCGCCGCCGTCTGCTTGGAGACCGGTATAAAGATCTGGTCGGAGAGGAGGATCTCGCATGAAGAACGGATATATCGGCACCATCCTCCGGGTAAACCTGAAAAACGGCACCATCCGGAAAGAGCCTCTGAATGAAAAAAGTGCACAGGAATACGTGGGCGCAAGAGGTCTCGGCACCAAATACTACTGTGACGAGTGCGACCCGAAATGCGATCCCTTAGGCCCGGACAACAATCTGATCTTTATGACGGGCCCGCTCACCGGAACTGCAGCCACCTCTTCCGGCCGCTACAACGCGGTGGCAAAATCGCCTCTCACCGGCACCATCGGCGCTGCCAACTCCGGCGGACATTTCGGACCGGAACTGAAATATGCCGGCTATGACGGCATTATCTTCGAAGATATCTCCGAAAAACCGGTCTACCTCTATATCAACGATGATCAGGTCGAACTGAGAGACGCCTCCCACCTTTGGGGAAAGGACGTCTTCGATACAACGGAAGCCCTTTATAAAGAATGCGGGGAGAACTTCCGCGTCGCCTGCATCTCGGCGGCTGCCGAAGAGGGATGCCTCTTTGCAGGAATCATGAACGACAAACACCGTGCAGCCGGCCGCGGCGGCATGGGAACCGTCATGGGCGTTAAGAAGCTGAAGGCCGTTGCCGTCAAGGGCACCGGTTCCGTCTTTGTGGCAAGACCCGAGGCCTTCTTTGATGAATGCATTAAGGCGAGAGCCACACTGAAAGCCCATCCCGTTACCGGCGCAGGCCTGGGTGCCTTCGGAACCATGATTCTGGTCAATATCGTCAACGGCGTGGGCGGACTTCCGGTCAACAACGCAAGAGACGGTTCCTGCTTTGCTGCTGCCGATGACATCTCCGGCGAATCTCTCGCCGCAAAGCATCTGATTCGCAATAAGGGCTGCTTCGGCTGCTCCATCGGCTGCGGACGTCTTACTGAGATCAAGTCCGGCGCCTTCAAATCCAAGGGCGAAGGTCCGGAATATGAGGCCGGATGGTCCTTCGGCGCTGACTGCGGAATAAATGATCTGGCCGCGGTCTGCAACGCCAACTTCCTCTGCAACCAGTACGGCATCGACCCCATCACCATGGGAGCTACCGTGGCCTGCGCCATGGAGCTCTATGAGATGGGTGCCATCCCCGAAGAGGATATCGGATTCCCGCTCCGCTTCGGCGATGCGGAAGCGATGGTAAAGGCCACCGAGATGACCTGCAGAGGCGAAGGCTTCGGAAAAATCCTGGGTCTCGGCTCCTACCGCATGGCAGAAAAGTACGGCCATCCGGAGCTCTCCATGTCCGTCAAGAAGCAGGAAATGCCCGCCTATGACGGCCGCGCCATCCAGGGTATCGGCCTGGAGTACGCCACCTCCAACCGCGGCGGCTGCCATGTCCGCGGCTACATGATCTCCCCGGAGGTTCTGGGCATCCCCATGGCCATGGATCCGCTGGTAACCAAAGATAAACCCGCAACCCTGAAGCTCTTCCAGGATCTGACAGCACTCTGCGATGCCACCGGCATCTGCCTCTTCACCACCTTCGGCATCGGACTTCCGGAGATTGCCGGCATGTACCGGGAAGCCGTGGGAAGCGATGAAAGCGATGCGGAGGTCCTGCTGAAGGGCGAGCGCATCTGGAATCTGGAGAAACAGTTCAATATTGCCGCAGGCGTCGAGAAGGATACCCTTCCGCCCAGACTTCTCCGGGATAAACTTCCGGAGGGGCCTGCTGCCGGCAAGGTCAACGAACTGCACACCATGCTTCAGGAATACTACGCTGCCCGCGGATGGGATGCGGACGGCGTTCCCACAGCAGAGAAGAGAAAAGAGCTGAATCTTTAAGAAATGAGGGTCAAATTCTTTGCATATCTGAGAGATCCGGAATATGCCGCCTGCAGGGAAGCCTCCATCACAGGGGTCACCACGGTCCGGGAACTCGGATTCCGCATCGGCGAGCTTTACGGGGAGCGTTTCCTGAATGAGTTTTTCACGCCGGATCGCACCGACATCGGAGAACGGATTTTTGTCCTGGTCAACGGGCGCAGGACAGAGTTTCTCTCCGGTCTTGATACCCCTCTCGCCGAGACCGATGAGGTCTCCGTATTCCCGGTGGTTGCGGGAGGATGATGCCATAAGCGACAGGCCCCGCCTGCGGGGTCTGTTTCGCATGTTCCTATATATCAGACTATCTGTTCAGAGAGGTAACGCAGCATGGATGTTGTACTGGATGATATCAGGGAAGTGATTGAAAACTATCCCCCCGAACAGCGCTTCAGCCTTGCGATTATGCAGGATCTGCAGCACAAATATAACTATATTCCCCGGGAGGGGATGGAGCAGCTTTCCGAATATCTGGGCTGTCCCCTGTCCTCCCTTTATTCCATGGCAACCTTCTACAAGGCCCTGAGCCTTAAGCCAAAGGGCCGCCATATTATCAAACTCTGCGACGGAACCGCCTGTCATATCCGCGGATCCGCAGGCCTTCTGGACGGCATTTCCCGTCTTCTGGGCATCGGCGACGGCGGCGTGACCGAGGACGGCATGTTCTCCCTGGAGCTGGTGAACTGCCTGGGTTCCTGCGCCCTGGCCCCCGCCATGCTGATCGATGAAAACTATCACGGGAAAGTCACCGTAGAAAAGCTTCCGTCCATCCTGGATTCTTACCGGAAAGGAGGCGGCGAATGAAAACCATCAGCGTATGCTGCGGCACCGGATGTTCCGCAAACGGCAGTCTTCTTCTGGCGGAGGAATTCCGGAAGAAGCTCACCGAAACCGGCGCTCCGGCAAAAGTAGAATGTTCCGTCAAAAAGACCGGCTGCAAAGGCCTCTGTGAAGACGGGCCTGTCGTAACCATTCTCCCCGCCGGTACGGCTTATTTTCATGTAAAGCCTTCCGACGTGGATGAGATCCTCTCCGCCTCCATCCTGAAGGATGAAGTGGTGGAACGCCTCCTCTACAAAGATGCGGACGGCACAAAATCCCGCACGCTTAAGGAAAATCCCTTTTATGCCCCCCAGGTGAAGATTGCCCTGCGGAACACCGGAAACATTGATCCCACAAGCCTTGACGAGTATATCGCCGCCGGCGGCTACGAGGCGCTGAAGAAGGCCCTCTCCATGACGCCGGAGGAGATTCTTTGCGAGATGGATGATTCGGGTCTCCGGGGCCGCGGCGGCGCCGGCTTCCCCACCGCCGTCAAATGGCGCACCGCAGCAGGATATGACAACTTTCCCAAGTACGTGGCCTGCAACGGCGACGAGGGCGATCCCGGCGCATTTATGGACGGTTCCGTCATGGACGGCGACCCCCACAGCGTGCTGGAGGGCATGGCTATCTGCGCCCTCGCCATCGGCGCCGAACAGGGATTCCTGTATATCCGTGACGAATATATCGTCGCGGTCCGTCACATCCGCCAGGCCATCCGCGATGCGGAGGCGGCGGGAATTCTGGGCGACAATATGATGGGCTCCGGGAAAAGGCTTAAGCTGGAGGTGGTCCGTGGAGGCGGCGCCTTCGTCTGTGGCGAATCCACAGCCCTCATGACCTCCATTGAGGGACATGTGGGCGAACCCCGGGCCAAGTACATCCGTTCCGTCCAGCGGGGCCTCTGGGGACAGCCCACGGTTCTCAACAACGTGGAAACCCTGGCCTGCGTGCCCTATATCATTCTCCACGGCGGAAAGCACTTCGCCTCCGTGGGAACCGAAGGGTCCAAGGGAACGAAAGTATTTGCCCTGGTGGGCAAGGTGCGCCGCACCGGCCTGGTGGAGGTGCCCATGGGCGCCACACTCCGTCAGATGATCTTTGAGATCGGCGGCGGCATCAAAGACGGAAGAAAATTCAAGGCCGTCCAGACCGGCGGTCCCTCCGGCGGATGTATTCCGGAAAGCATGCTGGATCTGCCGGTGGATTTTGATACCCTGAAAAAATATGGCGCCATGATGGGGTCCGGCGGCATGATCGTCATGGATGACCGGAGCTGCATGGTGGAAGTGGCCCGCTATTATATCAGCTTCCTCTGCGGTGAGAGCTGCGGCAAATGCACCCCCTGCAGAGAGGGTCTCCGACAGATGCTTCAGATTCTCACGGATATCTGCGAAGGCAGGGGAACCATGGAGGACCTGGACCTTCTGGAGGAACTGGGAGAGATGATGCAGGATGCTGCCCTGTGCGCTCTGGGCACCTCCGCTCCCAACCCGGTCCTGACCACCCTCCGCTACTTCCGGGATGAGTACGAAGCCCATATCCTGGAGCACAGATGCCCCGCCGGCGTCTGCAAGGAGCTGACCCGGTTTGCCATCGATCCCGGCAAGTGCCGCAGCTGCGGCGCCTGCATGCGTGCCTGCCCCGCCGGGGCCATTACCGGCCGGCCCAAATCACCTTATACAATCAATACAGAGGCATGTATCCGCTGCGGAAGCTGCCGGGAAGCCTGCCGGTTTGATTCTGTCTTTACCCTGGGGAAGGAGGATCTTGCATGAATATCATTATCGACGGAAAATCCTGCTCCTGCGAAAAAGGAGAGTATCTGCTGCAGATTGCCCGGAGAAACGGCATAGAGATTCCCACCCTCTGTCATCACGACGGCTTTCCGGGGCAGGGCTCCTGCCGTCTGTGCATCGTGGAGGTGTCGGAGCGGGGCCGGAATAAAGTGGTCGTCTCCTGTGTCTACCCGGTGAATCAGGAATGTGAAGTCTTTACACAGAGCGAGCGCATAAAAAAGGACCGCCGCATGATCCTGACCCTGCTGATGAAGCGGGCTCCCGACAGTCCGGAGATTCGGGCTCTCTGTGAGAAGTACGGTGCGCCGGATATTCCGCGGTTTGTGAGCGTAAACGGCAGCAGATGCGTCATGTGCGGTCTCTGCGTCAAGGCCTGCAAAGAGCTGTCCGTCGGCGCCATCTCCACCGTCAACCGGGGCGTCACCAAAGAAATCGCGACGCCCTATCATGAGGAAAGCTCCGTCTGTGTGGGCTGCGGCAGCTGTGCCTATGTCTGTCCCACCGGCGCAATCGATATTTCCGAAACAGAAGATACCCGTACCATCTGGGGAAAAACCTTCCGCCTGATACGCTGCAAAAACTGCGGCACCATCATCGGCACCGAACAGGAGCTTCTGCTGGCAGCAAAAAAAGCCGGCACAGAGCCAGATACACTCTGTGCCGACTGCAGAAAAAAGCAGATGGCAAACGTATTATGTGAAACCTACGGAGAATAACCTCAGGCGCCCTGCTCCCGAAGGTAGTTTTCCACCTCTTCTTTCGTCGGCATGACGGCCAGCGCGC
>DMCD01000133.1 GCA_003445895.1 Lachnoclostridium sp.
GGCTGTACCTTATAGCTTAAATGGATGCCGAACTGATGGCCGTCGCCGAGAAGGGCCTCAAAGCGGGGCGTGTCCTCCGGCGTGGAGATGATCAGAATATCCCGGATATTCGCGTTCATCAGAACCGAGAGGGGATAATAAATCATCGGCTTGTCATACACCGGCAGCAGCTGCTTCGATGTCACCATGGTCAGCGGATAGAGTCTGGTGCCGGAACCTCCGGCCAGTACAATACCTTTCATAAAACAATCCTCCTTCAGGGTGTCTGCTTATCAGTAACCGAATACGCCCTCGAGCGACTCATCATTCACAACCCAGTCTTCATTCACGTCCACCACCCGGTAGCTGTCCTTGTCATCCCGGACGTACACCTTCGTGATGCCCGCATTGATCACCTGGCGCTTGCACATGGAGCAGCTGCTGGAATTGGCCACATACTCTCCGGTCTGCGCATCCACGCCGGTGAGATACAGGGATGCCCCCAGCATCCGGTCGCGGGCCGCGCTGATGATGGCGTTGGCCTCCGCGTGGACGCTCCGGCAGATCTCATACCGCTCGCCTCTCGGGATCTTCAGCTTTTCCCGGATGCACCAGCCCACCTCGGTGCAGTTCTTTCTGCCCCGGGGCGCACCGTTGTAGCCGGTGGAAACCACCTCGTCATTGTTCACAATCACCGCGCCGTACCTGCGCCGCAGGCAGGTGCTGCGCTGGGAAACCATCTCCGCAAGGTCCAGATAATAATTGATCTTGTCTCTTCTCTCCATGAAAACCCCCGGTTCTTCTCTCTTAGTTATTGTTCATGGCCGCCAGCTTCTCCGCCTGGTCCGCCGCAATCAGACTGTCCAGAATCTCATCCAGGTCGCCGTCCAGCACCTGGTCAATCTTGTAGATGGTCAGCTTGATGCGGTGGTCCGTCACTCTTCCCTGGGGGAAGTTGTAGGTGCGGATCTTCTCGGACCGGTCTCCCGTTCCGATCTGGCTTCGCCGGTTTGCCGCTTCCTCGCTCTGGCGTCTCTGCAGCTCCAGATCATAGAGCTTGGAGCGCAGCAGGGCAAATGCCTTCGCCTTGTTCTGCAGCTGGGACTTCTCGGTCTGGCTGTAGATCACGATTCCCGTCGGAATGTGGGTCAGACGCACGGCGGAATCCGTGGTATTGACGCACTGGCCGCCGTTTCCGGAGGCGCGCATGACATCGATGCGGATATCCTTCTCATCGATCTGCACGTCCACCTCCTCGGCCTCCGGCATAATCGCCACCGTCGCCGTGGAGGTATGGATTCTTCCGCCGGACTCGGTCACGGGAACGCGCTGCACCCGGTGCACGCCGCTCTCGTACTTCAGCCTCGAGTAGGCCCCGCTTCCGTTGATGATGAAATCCACTTCCTTGAAGCCGCCGATACCGTTCTCGCTGAGATTGACCATCTCCGTCTTCCAGCCGCGGCCTTCGGCGTAATGCACATACATCCGGTACAGCTCCGCCGCAAAGAGGGCAGCCTCGTCTCCGCCGGCGCCGGCGCGGATCTCGACGACAACGTTCTTCTCGTCGTTGGGATCCTTCGGCAGAAGAAGAATCTTCAGCTTCTGCTCCAGGTCTTCCTTCCGCTGCTTTGCATCGGAAAGCTCCTCCTTGGCCATCTCCCGGAGCTCCTCATCGCTCTCCTCCTCGAGAAGCAGCAGGCTTCCGTCGATGTCCTCCTTCGCCCTGCAGTACTCCTTATAGGCTTCCACGATGGGCGCCAGGTCTGCCTGTTCCTTCATCAGGCGGCGGAATCTCGCCGCATCGGCCGCCACGTCGGGCTCTGCGATCAGATTCATCAGTTCTTCATAGTGCTTCAGCAGATCGTCCAGTCTGTCAAACATATATTCCTCCGGCTCTGCGCGGTTCAACTATTTCCACTATACTCTGCCCTCACTACCCGGTCAAGTCCGGCAAGATCCTGCAGTACTTCGATATTCTTAAAGCCATGTTCCAGGAGAAGCTTTCGTACGGCCTCCCCCTGGTCATACCCGATCTCCAGGTACATGCGCCCGCCGGAAACCAGGTGTTCTCTGCCCTCTCCCGCCAGAATCCGGTAAAAGAGCAGGCCGTCTTTACTTCCGTCCAGGGCAATCCGGGGTTCATGATCCCGCACCTCCGGCGCCAGGGTCCCGATGACGTCCGATACGATATAGGGCGGGTTGGAGACAATCACATCAAACCGGTCTCCCTCCGGGATGCCCCCGAACATATCGCTCTCCGCGAGAACCAGGGACCGCTCCTCCTTCTCTGTCATCACCGAAAAGTCGGTCCGCCAGGGGCTGTCGCTTACATGGTCCGCCGTTCCCTTAAGAACTCTCTTCTGTCCGAGAAAGAGGTTCCTTGCGTTTCGATTTGCCACCGCCAGGGCCTCTCTCGAAATATCCGTCCCGCAGACGATACGGTATTTTCCCAGCACCGCCAGGGAGATGGCGATGCAGCCGCTGCCGGTGCAGACATCCAGAACGGTGATATCCCGCCCGCGATAATCCGTAAGAACCTGCTCTGCGAGAACCTCCGTATCCTGCCTTGGTATGAGCACATGCTCATTCACGGAGAAGGTAAGTCCCATGAAGGAAGCATTTCCCAGTATCTGCTGCAGCGGAATTCTTGATGCCCGTTTTGTCAGCATCTCCCGGTACCGCCCGAGCCCCTTCAGAAGGCGCTCTTCCCGGACCGGTTTCTCCTGCTCCATATAATAATGGACCCGATCGATGCCGAAGGCCTCTGAAAGCAGGTACCAGGCATCCAGTCCGGCCTCGTCGATGCCTGCGGCCAGAAGCTGTTCTGTCCCCTGATTCAGAAGTTCCCGCCAGGTCGGGCCCGTCTCTTCTTTTCGAATGATCATACTGCCTTCGGAACCTCCGGGCTGCCAGAAGCCTCCTGTATAGCCTCTTCCTGTGCCGGAGCTGTCTCCTCCGGAATAACCGTATCCGGGAAGTTTTCCCGAAGATAGGCCTTCCAGTCAAAGACCGCCTCCGTGGCGGTGATAGCCACCTCGATCATGGAATCGTCCGGTTCCGTGGTGGTCAGCGCCTGCATGCAGAGGCCCGGCTTTGCCACGATATCGGAAAGCTTCGAGCTGCTCCGGCCCGCCTTCTGCAGGACCTCATAGGAGATGCCGGCGATCACGGGAACCAGCACAATCCGGCTTAAAATACGCATCCCGATGGTGTCCACCCGGACAATCATAAACACGATGATGCTGATCATCATGACAATCAGCAGAAAGCTGGTGCCGCAGCGCTTGTGCTCCTTGGAGCTCTTCCGCACATTTTCCACCGTCAGCGGCAGTCCGTGCTCCACGCAGTTGATGCACTTATGCTCCGCGCCGTGATACATAAAGGTCCGCCGGATGTCCTCCATCCGGGACACCAGTTTGATGTAGGTGATAAAGATGGCCACGCGGATCAGACCTTCCAGGAACGCCATCACCGAGTGGGACGGAATAAACCGCCGGAATATGCCGGCAATCAGCAGCGGAAGCACCATAAAGATGCCGATGGCCGCCACAAATGAGAAGACCATCACGGCTCCCATGATCATCTTCTCCAGCTTCTCGCCGAAAATCCGGTCCAGAAACTTCTCAAAAGCGGAGGGCTCTTCCGGCTCTCCCTCCTCCTCCGCATAGATCTCTGCGGAATAATTCAGCGTCTTCATGCCCACAATCATGGAATCCGCAAAGCGGAACACGCCGCGGATAAACGGAAGCCGCAGAATCGCCGATTTTTCTGTGATGCTGTGGTATTCGTCCTTCATGAGGGCGATCCCGCCGCCGGGACGCCTGACCGCCACCGCGTACTTGCTGCGGTTCATCATCATGATGCCCTCAAGCACTGCCTGGCCGCCGATACCGGAATACTTCATAATCCCGTACCTCCCAAAACGAATGAAGGGGCTGAGTCCTCATGAACTCAACCCCTGCAAGTCAGAAATTACTTATTCAGTCCGTACTTACGATTGAATGCGTCGATACGTCCGCGAGCAGCGGCTGCCTTCTGCTGTCCGGTGTAGAACGGATGGCACTTGGAGCAGATTTCAACGTGGATGTCCTTCTTGGTAGAGCCGGTTACGAACTCGTTACCGCAGTTGCAGACAACCTTTGCCTGATAGTAAGTCGGATGGATTCCTTCTCTCATTGTATTCACCTCTCTGATAGATTATGCGATTCCCGACCGCATGTACCAATATGTCAGGTCCTGCATATCCGTTTCCCGTAAGGACGACTCACGCAGAAATCAGAACCCTGCCGTTCTCCCGTGCATGGCAGATCGACAGCTTTTGAAGTATAGCATAACGGAGTCAAGATTGCAAGAAGGATTTAGAAGATTCTCCGCTTCCGGATCACCTGGACAAATTCCTGGTTGTTTCTGGTGTGGGTGAACAGCTCCAGAATCTTCTCCACCGCCTCCTCCGCCTTGTTTGCGCTGGTAGCCTTGTGGATGATGTCTGCCGCCTCGGCCTCCTCGGCGCTCAGCAGCAGGTCGTCTCTTCTCGTGCCGGACTTCAGGATGTCGATGGCCGGGAAGATGCGCTTCTCCGAGAGCTTTCTGTCCAGGACAATCTCCATGTTGCCGGTGCCCTTGAATTCCTCATAGACTACATCGTCCATGCGGCTTCCGGTGTCAATCAGGGCCGTCGCGAGAATGGTGAGGCTTCCGCCCTCCCGCATATTTCGCGCCGCGCCGAAGAACCGCTTCGGCATGTGAAGGGCCGCCGGGTCAAGGCCGCCCGAGAGGGTGCGTCCGCTGGGCGGAACCACCAGGTTGTAGGCTCTCGACAGTCTGGTGATGCTGTCTAAAAGGATCATGACATCCCGGCCGTGCTCGACTAAGCGCTTGGCCCGCTCGATAACCATCTCGGATACTCTCTTGTGGCGCTCCGGCAGCTCATCGAAGGTGGAATAGATGACCTCCACCTCCGGGCCCGTGATTGCCTCCCGGATATCCGTTACTTCCTCCGGCCGCTCGTCGATAAGAAGGATAATCAGGTGCATTTCCGGATACTGTCTGGTGACGGCCTGGGCCACCTGCTTTAACAGGGTGGTCTTTCCGGCCTTCGGCGGGGACACAATCATGCCTCGCTGGCCCTTGCCGATGGGCGCAAGAAGGTCCATCACCCGCATCGCCGTGGTATTCCGGATGCCCGGCTGTTCCAGATGAATTCTGGAATTCGGGAAAATCGGCGTCAGGTTCTCGAAGGAGGGTCTTCTGGAAATGGCGCTCACCGGAAAACCGTTGACCGAGTTGATATAGAGAAGTGCCGCAAACTTCTCGGTGGCTGTCTTAATCCGGCGGCTTCCCTGGATGATATCGCCGGTCTTCAGGTTGAATCTGCGAATCTGGGACGGCGCCACGTAGACATCATCCTCCGTGGGCAGGAAGTTTTCGCCCCGGATGAATCCGAAGCCGTCGGACATCACTTCCAGGATGCCGCGGGCCTCGATCCCGGAATCCAGATCGGAAAGCTCTGTCTTTTCCGCCTCCGACAGGACCTCCGGCTGCGGGGCCGTTCTTTGTCCTGCGGTATATCCCTGGGGCTGGGGACGCTCCTGCGGGCGCGGCGCACTCTGCGGATAGGCCCGTTCACGCGGGGTGCTCATCCGCTCCGGTCGGCGCTGGATAATGCGTCTCCGTTCCGGCGCTGCCGGCCGTTCAGCAGGCTCCTCGGCTCTCGGCAGAGCTTCCTCTGTTCCCGGCAGAGCCTCTTCCGTCTTCGGCAGAGGCTCCTCTCTCTTCGGCGAAGCCTCTTCTGTTTTCGGCACGGACTCCCCTGCCAGTTCGCAGAGCTTGTCTACCAGCTCGGATTTGCGGTAGCCGCTGACGGCTTTTAACCCCTGCTCTTTTGCAATTTTGCGAAGTTCTGCCAGCGGCAGAGTCAAAAGTTTCTCTCTCATATATCAGTCTCCTGTCACGTAAATCGGGAAAGTCCGCAAATCTGCGGCAGACATAATGCATTGGATAATCAGAACTTAAGAACAATCCTATAAATACGATTATATACGATTGCAGGAAAATGTAAAGCCCCCGCGGTTTGCAAT
>DMCD01000280.1 GCA_003445895.1 Lachnoclostridium sp.
GAGCCGCTGCGGCCCATGATAAAGACGAACTCGCCGTCCTGTATCGTAATATTAATATCCTTCAGCGCCCTGGAGCCCTGCTTATAAACCTTGTTTACATTTTCCAGTCTGATCATCAGTAATCCAGATTCTCCATATACTTCATGTACTTCACAACCATCAGCGCAATCTTGAAGGTAATGGCGTCCTCAAATACCCTGAGGTCCAGCCCCGTCGTCTTCTGCAGCTTGTCCAGCCGGTACACCAGGGTGTTCCGGTGAATATAGAGCTGCCTGGAGGTTTCCGACACGTTCAGGCTGTTCTCAAAGAACTTGTTGATGGTCGTCAGGGTCTCTTCATCGAACTCATCCGGCGACTTGCCGTCGAAAATCTCCCGGATGAACATCCGGCACAGCGGCATGGGCAGCTGATAGATCAGGCGGCCGATACCGAGGCGGCTGTAGGCCACCACGTTCTTTTCGCTGTAGAAGATCTTTCCCACGTCCAGGGCCATCTTGGCTTCCTTGTAGGAACGGGAGACATCCTTGATTTCGCCCACCACGGTGCCGAAGGCCACATTTGCCTTTATTCCGTTCTCCGGGCTCAGCATATCCACGATGGTCTGCGCCACGCTCTCCAGGTCGTCGCAGTCTTCCTCCGGCCGCACTTCCCGCACCAGAATGATATTCTTCTCATCCACTGCCGTGATGAAATCCTGGGTCTTTGCGGTGAAAAAGCTCCGGACCGCCTCCAGTGCGTTCATGTCCCGCTCCTGGTGCGGTTCAATGATAAATACAACCCGGCGCACGTTGGTCTCGATATGGAGCTTCTTCGCCCGGTTGTAAATGTCCACCAGAAGGAGGTTGTCCAGCAGGAGATTCTTGATGAAATTATCCCGGTCGAACCGCTCCTTGTAGGCGACCAGGAGGTTCTGGAACTGGAACACCGCCATCTTGCCGATCATGTAGATATCGTCCCTCTCGCCCTTTACGAGGAGGATGTATTCCAGCTGCTGCTCGTCAAAAACCTTGAAAAACTGATATCCCTGTACGACCTGGCTGTCCGCCTCAGAATCCACAAACGCCAGGATGGCCTTCTCATACTCCTCCGTCCCGGTAAAGGTGGACGCCAGGGGTTTTCCCTCCGTATCGCAGATGCAGAAGTCCACCCGGCTGATTTCCTTTAATCCGTCCAGATTCGTCTGAAGTATCTGATTTGAAATCATTGCTCTCTCCCGTTTCTTTATGCCGATTTCTTTATGCCGATTTCCTTATCCGTTTTTCTTTCTTATGCTTGTTTCCGTAATCTCGATGCGGCCCGCCTTGAGCAGGTGGCCCACCGCCCGCTTGAATGCGTTCTTGCTGAGGTTAAACTCTCTGCGGATGACCTCCGGGCTTACCCGGTCGTTGAAGGGCAGCACGCCGGCGTATTCCTCAATCACCCGCATCACCATCTCCGCGTCGGTATCCATCTGCATCCAGGCCTTCTCCCGGGGCGAGAGGTCCAGCTTTCCGTCCTCTCTGACCCGCATGACCCTGGCGCGGATCACATCGCCCGGCGCAAAGTTCTCATAGACCTCGGACCGGGGGATCAGGCCGAAATAGCGGTCATCCACCGCCACGAATACGCCCATGTCCTCATTGACCTCATACACTCTTCCCTCGACCTTATCCTCCTTTTTATAGGGGGACTCTGCCGAAAGGTAGGGGTATACCTTCATGGTCGCCGCCAGACGGCCGCTCTTGTCAATATACAGTGCCACCAGGCATTCCTCGCCGATGCGCACCGGATGATTCTGCTCTTTGAAGGGAAGCAGGAGCTCCTTCTCCAGGCCCATATCCAGAAAGGCGCCGATCTTCGTCACATCGGAAACCTTAAGGATCGCACACTCTCCCTTCCGGATCTTCGGCGTGTTTGTCGTGGCAATCAGCCGGTCTTTGGAATCCCGGTATATGAATACGTTAATCCTGTCTCCCACGGCCGCCGTCTCGGGCACCTGCTTTGCGGGAAGGAGAACCGATTCCTCCGAATCCGCCTTCTCGGCGAGGAATACGCCGAATTCCTTCTTCCGCACAATTTCCAGTTCCTGCATTTCTCCTAATTTTATCATGTTGTACCTTCCGTTCTGAATTCAACTGTCTAATGCCCCGTGAGCATTATATTTGCATAAGCTTCTCCCGCTTCGCTCTTAAGGGACACCACATATCCGTCCCCCGTCTTTGCCGCCAGTGGAAATATCACATCCCCCAGCTTCGCAGCCTTGCGGTATTCCGCGCAGATCCGGAATATCCGGAAATCCTCCGGCAGACATTCCCTTGCCATCTCGACATACTGCGCATTGTTTACATGGTGATTGGTATCCAGGTGATGGGGCATGACCGTCACCGGATCACACTCTTCCCCCATATCCGGAATGCGGATTTTGCCCGGCTTCTCCGGCATGTCCAGCCGTTCCTCCAAAGACCCGTAGGGAGCGGTCTCCTCCTCCGGCGCCTTGATCGGCGCCCCGGTGTCCGTATCCACATAAAACCAGACGGACTCCGCGCGGACCAGATACTCTCCCGATTCGTCCTGAATCGTAAAATTACGGTATCCGAAGATACCCCGGAACCGGTTGGGCCAGGTGGAAATCCGGATTCTCTCTCCCAGCACCGGCATCCGGTCGATGACGATATTCCAGGAGTAGACAAACCACGCCCGGTGCAGTCCGGCCAGATGGCGGACTCCCACGCCGGCGTCCTCCGACTGAAACCCCGAACAGTCCTGCAGATAGTTCATCATTCCCTGTATGGACAGGGTCCCGTCTTCTTCTGTCTCGCTGAAACGGACCCGGCTGTCAAAACTGTACATAACCACGCGTTCCTTTTCTGTTACTTTTGCAACAAAACATACCACTTTATTATAGCGGTCTTTATACACGTTGTCTATAAACGAATTGTGAAATTTGTCAAAATGTCCAAATCCGGGTATTTTCGTACCCGCAAAGCGGCGTTACATTCTCCGGATCAGAGAATACAGAAGCACAAAAAGAAGAATCGGGCCCGCATAGCGGATGAGCAGCGCAAAAATACCGCCCATCAGCGCAAACAGCAGCACCAGAATAAGCACACAGACCGCCGCGATGCCGAACCGGACGTACCATTTGCTGGTATCAATATAGTGGATTTCCGGACCATTTTCCCGGGTTGTCTCTCCATAGCGGGAAGAATTTCCCTCCTCCCGGTTCTGTGTGCCCCCGTTTGTCCCCGTATTGGTATAATCGTGGCGGTATCCGCCGTCCTTTCCGCCGTGGTCCGTCGGATCGCTGTCATAGCCTTCCGGGGAAGCGTCCACGCCGGCCTCCACGCTCTGCAGAATGGTCCGGGCAATCAGCCTTGCATCTCCCAGCTCCGCCAGAACCGCATCGTCATCACGCCCCAGTGCATTCTGCTCCCTGAAATAATTCTCATAATAACGCAGGTTATCCCGGACCGCCGAGGGAGAAATCTCTCCCTCCAGCGTTTCCTGAAGCTCCTGCAGAAATTCCTGTCTGCTCACGCCCGCTCCTTACCTCATCTTTTCACTCAGCGTGCCGTTCCGGTAAGCCTCCATCAGCTCCTTCAGGTCGCTGATTTTCTGCTCCAGCTCACGCCCTTCATCGGTGTCGGATATCATTACTCTCTGCACCATCTCTTCCGTGATGGTGACCTCCGGCGTCGTTCCGCCGTTTTCATCAAACGGCTTATGCTTCGCCAGCGCCAGGTGATGGGAATTGTAGATCAGCGCATATCCCGCAAATTCCAGATCCTTTCTGTGGGCTCTGGTGAGGCCGCCGTCGATGACGTACAGCATGCCGCCGGCGCGGATCGGAAGCTCCCCGTCCTTCGGGTCTTCCAGCATATGGCCGTTGATGATATGGCGGCTCTCCCCCGGTACCTCGAATTCGTCCAGGATCTTTTTGCAGATATCCTCCCGCTCGCTCAGCGCATAATAGGGATTCCGGACCACTTCGGTCTTCTTTTTGTCATCCACAAAGCTGCACTCGAAGGTTGTGATCCTGTCGCGGCCGAACAGCGGAGACTTGGGTCCGCAGGAAAGATACCACATCAGGTCCGTCATCACCCGCTTCTCGGGCGTATCCTCTTCCATATAGCTGGCCTGCAGCACCTTTTTCTCCAGCAGATCCATCAGCTGCTTTCCGGAGGCCGGCTCGCCGGCAAAATCCACGGTCTCGAAGCTGCCGTCGGGAAGCATGGGGATACATCCGTGATAGAGAAGGTTTCCGTTGCAGGATTTATACATGCTGCCGTTGGTGTACAGGAAGTCCACCTGCCGCCGCAGCCGCTCACTGTGGGTAAAGGAAGTCTGCAGGGTGCGCAGAAGCTCTTCCTCCGCCGGGGTAAGCTTCAGCGGATCCTCCGGGTCCACCGTCGGGAAGTTTTTGTCCTGCAGCTTTCTCTTCTTGCCGTCCAGCATCACCGTTCCTGCCGCATAATCAATCTGCTCCAGGAAATTCCGGTGCTCCATGTGGTACTCCGGATGGCGGCGGATGGTCTGCCCCTCCAGCTTGAACTGCATGATGGTGACGGCCTTGTGCATCTTTGCCGCCAGCATCGGGTCCACCGTATCATAGATATTCTGGGACAGGTCATGGGGCATGAAGCGCTTACAGGGATCCTTTCCGTATACCTCGGAGGCAAACATGGAAAGGGGTCTTAAGTTGATGCCGTATCCGTCCTCCAGCTGGTCAAATCCGTTGTAGCTGATGGCAATGCGGAGCACGTTGCAGATGCATACGCGGCTGCCGGCCGCAGCGCCCATCCAGGTGATATCGTGGTTGCCCCACTGGATATCCACGTCGTGGAAATTCATCAGCTCATCCATCACACGGTCGGCCCGCGGTCCCCGGTCGAAGATATCGCCGATAATATGCAGGCTGTCGATGGTGAGATCCCGTATCAGCTTGCAGAGGTCCTGGATAAACAGCTCTTCCACGCCGGTCTCCAGGATGGTGGCCAGAATCTCATTGAAATACGCCTGTTTGTCGGGATCCGAATAGTCCATCCAGAGGGTCTCGGAGATGATGCCCGCAAAGCTCTGGGGAAGCTTTTCCCGGACCTTCGCCCTGGAGTACTTGGAAGAGATGGCCCGGCAGACGGTCACCAGCCGGTAAATTGAGGTTTTCTGCCAGTCCTCGTTATACTCTCCCGCCCGCTTCAGCTGCCGTATCGTCCGACGGGGATAATAGATCAGCTTTGCCAGGGCCTCCTCATCGG
>DMCD01000083.1:0-7822 GCA_003445895.1 Lachnoclostridium sp.
AGCAGTTCATGAAGATTGTTTCTCTGGCTCCGGAAGTTCTGTAAGGAGGGTATCACTGTGCATAAGATTAAAAAAGACGATACGGTACAGATTATTACCGGTAAGGATAAAGGCAAGACTGGAAAGGTTCTTCACGTAGACGTTAAGAAGAACAGAGTGGTTGTTGAGGGATGCAACATGGTTACCAAGCATTCCAAGCCGTCCGCAGCTAATCAGCAGGGCGGAATCATCCACCAGGAAGCTGCACTTGATATTTCCAACGTTATGCTTGTTGTTGACGGCAAGGCAACCAGAGTCGGCTTCGGTGAGAAGGACGGCAAGAAGGTTCGTATCGCTAAGGCAACCGGCAAGGCGATCGACTGATACGGAGAGGAGGAACGACAGAAGTGTCCAGATTAAAAGAAACCTATCAGAACGAGATCGTTGATGCAATGATCAAGAAGTTCGGATATAAGAATATCATGGAAGTGCCGAAGCTCGACAAGATCGTTGTGAACATGGGCGTAGGCGAAGCGAAGGAGAATGCAAAAGTTCTTGACTCCGCAGTCAGAGACCTTGAGATCATCACCGGCCAGAAGGCTGTTATCACCAAGGCTAAGAAGTCGGTTGCTAACTTCAAGATCAGAGAGGGCATGCCGATCGGATGCAAGGTTACCCTTCGCGGCGAGAAGATGTATGAGTTTGCGGATCGTCTGATCAACCTCGCTCTTCCGCGAGTACGTGACTTCCGCGGCGTAAGCGCCAATTCTTTTGATGGCAGAGGCAACTATGCTCTGGGTATCAAAGAGCAGCTTATCTTCCCCGAAATTGAGTACGATAAGGTAGACAAGGTACGGGGCATGGATATCATTTTTGTTACCACTGCAAAGACTGACGAAGAGGCTCGTGAACTGCTCAGACTGTTCAACATGCCCTTCGCTAAATAATCAGGAGGATTTCATCAATGGCTAAAACGTCTATGAAGATAAAGCAGCAGCGTCCGGCAAAATTCTCCACCAGAGAGTACAATCGCTGCAAGATCTGCGGTCGCCCGCACGCGTATTTAAGAAAGTACGGTATCTGCCGTATCTGCTTCCGTGAACTTGCTTACAAGGGCGAGATTCCGGGTGTTAGAAAAGCCAGCTGGTAATCAGGCAGAGAGAAAGGATTAATAGGAGGTAATACGCAAATGACAATGAGCGATCCGATTGCAGATATGCTTACGAGAATCCGTAACGCAAATATCTCAAAGCATGATAGTGTCGATGTTCCCAGCTCCAAGATGAAGCTTGCTATTGCAAACATTCTCCTGGATGAAGGCTACATCAAGAAATATGACCTTGTTGATGACGAGAAGGGCTTCAAGACCATCCGCATCAAGTTAAAATACGGCGCAACCAAGGATGAGAGAATCATCTCCGGACTGAAGAGAATCTCCAAGCCGGGCCTGCGTATCTACGCAAGCAAGGAGAACATGCCGAAGGTACTCGGCGGACTTGGTATCGCTATCGTTTCCACAAACCAGGGTGTAATTACTGACAAGAAAGCAAGAGAGCTCGGCGTAGGCGGAGAAGTACTGGCATTCGTGTGGTAAATAAAAACACTGACTGAAAACAGAGAGAGCAGAGAGCACTCTCTCCGAGAATTTAAGTAGGAGGAATATAGGCATGTCACGAATTGGTAGATTGCCAGTTGCGATTCCGGCAGGTGTTACTGTCACAATCGCTGAGAACAACAAAGTAACTGTTAAGGGACCGAAGGGTGAGCTTACAAGAGAGTTTGTGCCGGAGATGACCATTGAGGAAAAGGAAGGCCACATCGTTGTAACAAGACCGAACGACCTTAAGAGAAATAAAGCATTACACGGACTCACAAGATCCTTAATTAACAACATGGTTACCGGTGTTTCCAACGGTTATGAGAAGACCCTGGAAATCAACGGTGTCGGTTACAGAGCTGCAAAGCAGGGCAAGAAGCTTGTCCTGACCCTGGGCTATTCTCATCCGGTAGAGATGGAAGATCCGGACGGCGTTGAGACCACTGTTGACGGCAACAAGATCGTTGTCAAGGGTATCGACAAAGAGAAGGTCGGTCAGTACGCTGCTGAGATCAGAGAGAAGAGAAAGCCGGAGCCGTATAAGGGCAAGGGTATCAAGTACTCTGATGAGGTTATCAGACGCAAAGTTGGTAAGACTGGTAAGAAATAATTAAGGAGTGTGTGAAAATGGTTAGCAAAAAATCAAGAAGCGAAGTTCGCGTTAAAAAGCACCAGAGATTACGTAATCGTTTTTCCGGCACTGCAGAGAGACCACGTCTTGCAGTGTTCAGAAGCAATGATCATATGTATGCTCAGATCATAGATGATGTCGCAGGCAATACCCTCTGCGCAGCTTCCACTGCCGAGAAGGAAGTGAAGGCTGAGCTCGAGAAGACCAACAACGTTGCAGCTGCAGCATGCGTTGGTACTGTTATCGCAAAGCGTGCTTTGGAAAAGGGCATCAAGCAGGTTGTATTCGACAGAGGCGGCTACATCTATCACGGAAAAGTTCAGGCGCTCGCAGATGCAGCAAGAGAAGCTGGTCTGGATTTCTAAGGGAAGGAGAACATACACATGAAGCGTACATTTGTTAATGCCGGCCAGCTCGAATTAGAGGACAAGGTTGTGGCAATCCGCAGAGTATCTAAAACTGTAAAGGGCGGACGTACTCAGAGATTTGCCGCACTGGTCGTAGTTGGCGACAAGAACGGACATGTTGGTGCTGGCATGGGCAAGGCTGCAGAAGTTCCGGAAGCAATCCGCAAGGGTAAAGAAGCTGCCATGAGACACATCATCGAGGTGTCTCTGGATGACAATAAGAGTGTTCCGCACGACTTCAACGGCAGATTCGGAAGCGCAAACGTACTTCTGAAGAGAGCTCCGGAAGGTACCGGTGTTATCGCCGGCGGTCCGGCCCGTTCCGTGCTTGAGCTTGCTGGATATCAGAATATCCGTACAAAGTCTCTTGGTTCCAACAACAAGGTTAACGTAGTTCTTGCTACGCTGGCCGGTCTGACAGAACTCAAGACTCCGGAAGAGGTTGCAAAGCTTCGCGGCAAGTCTGTGGATGAGATTCTGAACTAAGGAGGAGATAAAGATGGCTGAGAAGTTAAGAGTTACATTGGTAAAATCTCCTATCGGCGCTATTCCGAAGCATAGAGCAACCGTTGAAGCCCTGGGCCTCAAGAAGATGCACTGGACTAATGAGCTTCCGGACAACGCGGCGGTCAGAGGAATGATCCAGAGCGTTAAGCATCTGGTAGAAGTTGAAGAGATCTGATATTTGTAAGGAGGTTCAGCATGGATTTATCCAATTTAAGACCGGCTGCCGGTTCCGTACACAGCGACAGCTTCAGAAGAGGCCGCGGTCACGCTTCCGGTAACGGAAAGACTGCCGGCAAGGGCCACAAGGGCCAGAAGGCACGTTCCGGCGCACCGAGAATAGGTTTTGAAGGCGGACAGATGCCTCTGTACAGACGCCTTCCGAAGAGAGGCTTCAAGAACAGAAACCGCAAGGAGATCATTGCCATCAACGTGGCTGATCTTGAGAAGTTTGAGAACGATACCGTAGTAACGGTAGAAAAGCTGCTGGAAGCAGGTGTTGTAAAGCATGCACGTGACGGCGTGAAGGTCCTTGGAAACGGAGAGCTTACCAAGAAGCTCGTTGTCAAGGTTGATGCTGTCAGTGAAGGCGCTAAGGCCAAGATTGAAGCGGCCGGCGGAACCTGCGAGGTGATCTGATATGTGGAAAACGCTCCAGAAAGCGTTCAAGGTAAAGGAAGTCAGAGATAAACTGATCTACACTTTCCTTATGCTGGTTGTGATCCGTATCGGTTCACAGCTGCCGGTTCCGGGAGTTAAGACTACATTCTTCGCTGAACTGTTCGCAAGACAGTCCAGCGATGCCTTTGGGTTTTTCAACACAATCACGGGCGGTTCCTTTACGAACATGTCCATCTTTGCACTGAGCATTACCCCGTACATCACTTCCTCGATTATCATGCAGCTTCTGACCATCGCCATTCCGAAACTGGAGGAGATGCAGAAGGAGGGTGAAGAAGGAAGAAAGAAGATTGCGGAGTATACCCGTTACGTGACGGTCGGACTTGCTCTGATGCAGTCCATCGCTATGAGCGTGGGATTCGGCGGCAGAGGACTTCTGATTGACTACAATATCGGAAGCGTGATTGTGGCTGTCGTTACCATGACAGCCGGAAGTGCGATGCTGATGTGGATTGGTGAGCAGATCACCACATACGGCGTCGGCAATGGTATTTCTATCGTACTTCTGTTCAACATTATCTCTTCGGTACCGAACGATGTTCTGACTCTGTATGAGAGATTTATCAAGGGAAAATCGGTTGCAGTCGGAGTTGTATATGCGATTATCATTGCAGCTGTGATTATTGCAATCACTGTGTTTACCATCTATCTTCAGGATGCTGAGCGCCGGATTCCGGTACAGTACTCCAAGAAGATGCAGGGCCGGCGCCTGGTTGGCGGCCAGTCCTCGGTGATTCCGCTGAAGGTCAACACAGCCGGCGTTATCCCGGTAATCTTTGCATCTTCGATTATGTCCTTCCCCGTCGTTATCGCCGAGTTCTTCAATGTGAACTATGCGACTGCGGGCGGACAGATTCTTATGATGCTGAACTCAGGAAACTGGTTCAGACCGGAGCGGCCGATCTACTCCATCGGTATGGTGATTTACATCGTCCTGATCGTGGTGTTTGCATATTTCTATACCTCCATCACCTTCAATCCGCTGGAAGTAGCCAATAACATGAAGAAGTCCGGCGGCTTTATCCCGGGTATCCGTCCCGGCAAGCCGACCTCGGATTATCTGAATAATCTTCTGAACTATATTGTATTTATCGGTGCATGCGGACTGATTATCGTTTGTATCATCCCGATCATGATTTCCGGACTCTTCAACGTGAGCCGGATGTCCTTCGGCGGTACATCCCTGATCATTATCGTTGGTGTTGTGCTTGAGACCATCAAGGCGGTTCAGTCACAGCTCCTTGTCCGCAATTACAAGGGATTCCTGAACGATTTCTAAGCAGCAGTAAATATGATTTGCGCGCGGACAGAGGACCTGTATGGTTCTCTGTCCTAACGCGATCGTTACAGAGGAGGTAAACCTATGAAGATTGTTATGCTTGGTGCCCCGGGGGCCGGCAAGGGAACACAGGCGGATAAGATTGCCGAAAAGTACGGCGTTCCGCACATTTCAACCGGAGATATCTTCCGCAGCAATATCAAGGCGGGAACGGAGCTGGGCAAAAAGGCCAAAGAGTTTATGGACCAGGGACTTCTGGTTCCGGATGAGATTACCATCGGCATGCTGCTGGACAGAATCAGCCAGGCAGACTGCAAAGAGGGATACATTCTGGACGGATTCCCGAGAACCATTCCCCAGGCAGAGAGCCTGACAAAGGCACTGTCGGAGAGAGGCGAGGCCATCGACTATGCCATCAATGTGGACGTGCCGGATGAGGCCATCATCGGCCGGATGTCCGGAAGACGGGCGTGCGTAAAGTGCGGTGCCACCTACCACATCGTCTATGCTGCGCCGAAGCAGGAAGGCATCTGCGACCACTGCGGCGAGAAGCTCATCATCCGCGATGATGACAAGCCGGAGACCGTGCAGAAGAGATTACAGGTTTATCATGATCAGACACAGCCTCTGATCGACTACTATGACGGACAGAAGGTGCTCAGAACCGTAGACGGCACGAAGACCCTTGATGAGGTCTTTGCCGCAATCTGCGGAATTCTTGGCTGAACCGGGAGAGGACAGGAATGGCAGTTATCATAAAGTCACCAACGGAAATTGCCAGGATGCGTGAGGCCGGCAAAATCCTCGGAGAGGTTTATCTTCGGATGGAGGAAAAGCTCTCGCCGGGCATGTCTACCGAAGACATCGACCGGATCGGGGAGGAGATGATCCGCAGCTACGGCTGCATTCCTTCCTGCAAGGGTTACGGCGGATTTCCGGCGGCGTTCTGTGTCTCCGTCAACGATGAGGTGGTCCACGGGATTCCCCGGCCGGATCATTATATAGAAGAAGGAGACATCGTGAGCCTGGACGCCTGCCTGCTCCATAAGGGGTATCAGGCGGATGCCGCAAGGACCTATGCCATCGGAAAGGTGAGTGCGGAAGCACAGAAGCTTATCCGGGTGGCGGAAGAAAGCTTTTTTGCCGGCATCGAAAAGGCCGTGGCCGGGAACTATCTGAATGATATTTCCGCCGCCATCCAGAAACATGTGGAGGCCAATGGCTTCGGCGTGGTGAGAGCTCTGGTGGGCCACGGAATCGGCGCCGAGATGCATGAGGACCCAGAGGTCCCCAACTTTGCAAGGCGCAGAAGGGGCGTACGGCTGAAGCCGGGCATGACGCTCGCCATCGAGCCGATGATTACGGCCGGTGACTGGGATGTGGGCTGGATGGATGATGACTGGACCGTGGTTACCATGGACGGTTCTCTGGCAGCGCATTATGAAAACACCATTCTGATAACCGACGGGGAACCGGAAATATTTACCTTAAGCGGGAGGTGAGAACGTTTGTCAAAAGCAGATGTCATTGAGATTGAGGGCGTTGTGGTCGAAAAACTTCCGAACGCAATGTTCCGTGTGGAACTGGAGAATAAGCATATTGTTCTGGCGACCATCAGCGGAAAGCTTCGCATGAACTATATCCGCATTCTTCCGGGAGACAAGGTAACGCTGGAGATGTCACCCTATGACCTGTCCAAGGGAAGAATTATCTGGAGAGATAAATAAAATTCTCCTTGCATTAGGCTATATTCGGTGCTATAATGTCCGAGCGACTTTGTTGGAGTGACAGGTGAGATCCGCCCTGACGAAGGATTTATCCGGGACAGGGACCGGCCAGTACGGCGGTCTGCGGGGTGCGATTGAAGAAAGGAGAATTACTGTGAAAGTTAGAGCTTCAGTAAAACCGATTTGCGAAAAGTGCAAAATCATTAAAAGAAAAGGCAGTATCCGAGTAATCTGCGAAAACCCGAAACACAAACAAAGACAGGGCTGATGCCGCGGCCCGCACCGGTGATCGCGGTGTATCATCGGACGAATGCGGTAAAACAGTTAGTAGTTAAGTAAGCGTAATGGAGGTGTAACACACAATGGCTCGTATTTCAGGTGTCGATTTACCAAGGGAGAAACGCGTCGAGATCGGCTTGACTTACATCTATGGAATCGGAAGAACCAGTTCTAACCGTATTCTCAAGGATGCAGGCGTTAACCCGGACACACGTGTGAAAGACCTTACCGATGACGAGGTTAAGAAAATCTCTGAAGTTATCGCTGAGACTCAGGTTGTAGAAGGTGACCTGAGAAGAGCAGTCGCTATGGATATCAAGAGACTGCAGGAGATCGGCTGCTACAGAGGAATCCGTCACAGAAAGAGTCTTCCGTGCCGTGGTCAGAAGACCAAGACGAATGCCAGAACATGCAAGGGTCCGAGAAAGACTGTTGCGAATAAGAAGAAATAATTGACATTTTTCCTTATTCTGATTCTGACATTAATGTGGGATCTTGAAAAGAGATTTCAGTACAGTAGTTTAAAGAAGAAAGTAGGTTAGTTTAAAATGGCTAAAAAAGTGTCAACTTCCGCCAAAAAGGCAACGAAGAAGCGCGTGAAGAAAAACGTTGAACACGGACAGGCTCACATTCAGTCTTCCTTTAACAATACCATTGTTACTCTGACTGATGCACAGGGCAACGCTCTTTCCTGGGCAAGCGCGGGCGGTCTCGGATTTAAGGGTTCAAGGAAATCTA
>DMCD01000083.1:7870-15850 GCA_003445895.1 Lachnoclostridium sp.
GGTTCAAGGAAATCTACTCCTTATGCAGCACAGATGGCTGCAGAAACTGCTACCAAGGCAGCACTTATTCATGGATTAAAGACTGTTGATGTTATGGTAAAGGGACCGGGTTCCGGCCGTGAAGCTGCTATTCGTGCGCTCCAGGCCTGCGGCCTTGAAGTAACAAGCATTCGTGATGTGACGCCGGTTCCGCACAATGGCTGCCGTCCGCCGAAGCGCAGAAGAGTCTGATTTATTAGGAGGTGCATTACCGTGGCAGTAGATAGAGTTCCTGTACTTAAAAGATGTAGATCTCTTGACCTGGATCCTGTATTCCTGGGAATCGACAAGAAATCCAAGAGAGAGTCCAAGAGAGCCAACAGAAAGCTTAGCGAATACGGCGTACAGCTGCGCGAGAAGCAGAAGGCTAAGTTTATCTATGGTGTGTTAGAGAAGCCGTTCAGAAATTATTATGCAAGAGCTACCAAGATGAGAGGCCAGGTTGGTACCAACCTTATGGTCCTTCTTGAGAGCAGACTGGACAATGTTCTGTTCCGCATGGGAATCGGACGTACCAGAAAAGAGTCCAGACAGATCGTAGACCACAGACATGTGCTTGTTAACGGCAAGTGCGTGAATATCCCGTCTTATCAGGTAAAGGCCGGCGATGTGATCGAGATCAAGGAGAAGTTCAAGTCCGCACAGAGATATAAGGACATCCTTGAGGTGACCGGCGGACGTATGGTTCCGGCATGGCTTGAGGTTGATATCGAGAACCTGAAGGGTACTGTTAAGCAGATGCCGACCAGAGATGAGATCGATGTTCCGGTTGACGAGATGGCTATCGTCGAGCTCTATTCCAAGTAATAAATAATTGGAGCAATTGAACCGACCCACCGCAATGTTTCCCAAAAGGAGGGGCAAATGTTCGATTTCGAGAAACCGAAGATTGAAATTGCTGAGATCTCTGAAGACAAAAGCTATGGCAAGTTCGTGGTAGAACCGCTGGAGAGAGGATATGGTCTTACTCTGGGCAACTCCCTGAGAAGAATCATGCTTTCCTCCCTTCCGGGTGCTGCTGTAAGCCAGGTCAAGATCGACGGTGTGCTGCATGAATTCAGTTCCATCCCCGGTGTCAAGGAGGATGTGACTGAAATCATCATGAACATCAAGAGCCTTGCCATCAAGAATAACAGCATCGATGAAGAGCCGAAGAGCGCCTATATTGATTTCCAGGGCGAAGGCGTCGTCACCGCAGCTGATATCCATATAGCATCCAATGATGATATTGAGATCATGAATCCGGAACAGGTTATCGCCACTTTAAGCGGCGGTCCTGACTGCCGGCTCTACATGGAGCTTACCATTACCAACGGACGCGGCTATGTCGGTGCGGACCGGAATAAGCGCGATGATCTCCCGATCGGAGTGATCGCCGTGGATTCCATCTATACACCGGTGGAGCGCGTCAACATGAATGTGGAGAATACCCGTGTAGGTCAGATGACAGACTATGACAAGCTGACCCTGGAGGTATATACCAACGGAACGCTGGCTCCCGATGAGGCCCTTAGCCTTGCGGCAAAGGTTCTCAGCGAGCACCTGAACCTCTTCATCAACCTTTCCGACAGCGCGAAGGTTGTGGAGGTTATGGCGGACAAGCCGGACAGCGATACAGACAAGGCTCTGGAGATGAATATCGACGAGCTGGAACTGTCTGTACGTTCCTACAACTGCCTGAAGAGAGCAGGAATCAATACTGTGGAGGAACTCTGCGACAGAACTCCCGAGGATATGATGAAAGTCAGAAACCTCGGAAGAAAGTCCCTGGAGGAGGTCCTCACAAAGCTGAAGGAGCTGAACCTTTCCCTCAAGCCGAGCGAAGAGGTTTAACTCAGAAAATCCAATGGATCAACAGCATCCGGCCAGTAAGCCCGTAAGTGCATGACCGGGTGTTCCACAAGGAGGAAGAATTATCATGGCAAAGTACAGAAAGCTTGGAAGAACTTCCAGCCAGAGAAAGGCTATGCTCAGAGGACTGGTTACCGCTCTTCTGAACAACGGCAAAGTAAGAACCACTGAGATGAGAGCAAAAGAAGCAAGAAAGATCGCTGAAGGTCTGATTGCCCTTGCTGTAAGAGAGAAAGATAACTTTGAGACCGTTACCGTTACCGCCAAGGTTCCGAAGAAGGACGCTGAGGGTAAGCGCGTAAAGGAAGTCAAGGATGGCAAGAAGGTTACCGTGTACGAAGAGGTACAGAAGGAAATCAAGAAGGATAAGCCGTCCAGACTGCATGCAAGAAGACAGATGCTCAAGGTTCTTTACGATGTGACTGAGGTTCCGACCGAAGGAACCGGCAGAAAGAAGAATACCAAGAAGGTTGATCTTCCGGCAAAGCTGTTCGATGAGATCGCTCCGAAGTATGTGAGCCGTAACGGCGGTTACACCAGAATCGTCAAGATCGGCCAGCGTAAGGGCGACGCTGCTATGGAAGTACTGCTCGAGCTGGTATAATCCGAAGCAGAATAGTGATTTCAGATTCAGGATGAGAGGAAACTTTCATCCTGAATTTTTGTATTTTCCGAATTGTCTTCCCGAAGAGTGCAAAACACCCATCCATCCCTTTTTTTGTTGCACCTCATCAAGGAATGGGATAAAATGTATATCAGATGGGAGTATAATCTCCGATATGATATACGTAGTTTCAGGGTTGCATCGAAGATATGCGGAGGAAGACTATGAAAAATGTTTTGTTTGTGGCATCAGAGGCAGTTCCGTTTATCAAGACAGGAGGACTGGCAGATGTTGTAGGAGCGCTTCCCAAGTGCTTTGATAAAAGATATTATGACGTGCGCGTGATGATACCGAAGTATCTCTGCATCAGTGAGAAGTACCGCAACGAGATGGAGTATGTCAATCACTTCTATATGGACTACCTCGGGCAGAACCGCTATGTGGGCATTCTGCAGTATGTCTATGAGGGTGTAACATACTATTTCATCGATAATGAGAGCTATTTCTGGGGCAGCAAGCCCTACGGCGACTGGTTCTATGATCTGGAGAAGTTCTCCTTCTTCTGCAAGGCAGCGCTTTCATCCCTGCCGGTCATCGGATTCAAGCCCGACATTATCCACTGCCATGACTGGCAGACAGGCCTTATCCCGGTGCATCTGAAGGATAAGTTCCACGGCGGCGAGTTCTTCCGGGACATCAAGTCCGTGATGACCATCCACAACATGAAGTTCCAGGGCGTGTGGGACCTGAAGACGATCCAGAGATTCTCCGAGCTGCCGGATTATTATTTCACACCGGACAAGCTGGAAGCCTACAAGGACGGCAATCTCCTGAAGGGCGGCCTGGTATATGCCGACGCCATCACCACCGTCAGCAACACCTATGCGGATGAGATTAAGATGCCCTTCTACGGCGAGGGCCTGGACGGCCTGATGCGGGCCCGTGCCAACAATCTCCGCGGTATCCTGAACGGTATCGATTATGAGGAGTACAATCCGGAGACGGATCAGCTGATCGCGAAGAATTACAGCAGAAAGAACTTCCGCAGAGAGAAGGCCAAGAATAAGCTGGCTCTCCAGGAGCGCCTGGGACTGCCTCAGGACGATAAGAAGTTCATGATCGGCATTGTGTCCAGACTGACGGATCAGAAGGGCTTAGACCTGATTCAGTGCGTTCTGGACGATATCTGTTCCGATTCCGTACAGCTGGTGGTGCTGGGAACCGGCGATGACAAGTATGAGAACATGTTCCGGCACTATGACTGGAAGTACAATGACCGGGTGCGCGCGAACATCTATTATTCCGATGAGCTGGCACACCAGATCTATGCCGCCAGCGATGCGTTCCTGATGCCGTCGCTCTTTGAGCCCTGCGGCCTGGGACAGCTGATTGCCCTGCGCTACGGTGCCCTTCCCATTGTCCGCGAGACCGGCGGCCTCCGGGATACGGTATGGCCCTACAATGAGTATGAGAATACCGGAACCGGATTCTCCTTTGCCAACTACAATGCTCATGAGATGCTGGCCTGCATCCGCTATGCAGAGCATGTATACTATGACTGCAAGAGAGACTGGAACGGCATCGTCGATCGGGCGATGGGAACCGACTTCTCCTGGAACGCCTCCGCGCTGAAGTATCAGGAGATGTATGACTGGCTGCTCGGCTATTGATATCCGGTGCAGGTAAGGAGGACCTTTGGGTGATATAGTACACGGAATTCTTCAGAATCAGGCGCTGGTCAGCGGTGCGATGGGATGGTTCATCGCCCAGGCGCTGAAGACGATCATTGACCTGTTTCTGAATCGTTCCTTTAATCCGGAGAGAATGTGGGGCTCGGGCGGCATGCCCAGTTCCCACTCCTCCACCGTATGTGCGCTGGCCGTGGCGTCGCTTCTGCGGTACGGCATTCAGAGTTTTGAGTTTGCGATAAGCTTTCTCTTCGGCATCGTGGTCATGCACGATGCGATGGGAGTGCGCCGGGAAACCGGAAAACAGGCGCAGGTACTGAATAAGCTGCTGTTTGAGGATTTTCTGAATCTGGACGGGGAGATCCTTGCGGAGAAGCTGAAGGAGTATGTGGGGCACACGCCGCTGCAGGTGGCCTGCGGAGCGGTGCTCGGCATTGTTATCGCGCTGGTGATCAACACATTTTACCTTCCATAATCTGGACGTACAGAATACGGGAACTGAATATGAAGAAGAGATGGTTATGGAGTGCCGGAGCACTGTATGCTGCGGCACTCTGTTTTGCGGTTATGACAGGATGTGCCGGTAAGGCCCCCCAGGCGGTCCAGCCGGAGGAGATTGCGGGCTACAGCGAGGCCCAGGTCCGTGTGATCGCTTCTTCCGAGCGGAACCGCTACGAGGATGTGCTGACGTCCGAGATCTGGCAGGCGGCCGGACAGGGCGAGGAGAACGGCTTCATGAAGGACCTGGTGCAGGGACTTAGGGAATTCATGGAGGAGCTGAAGGTGGTCAGCTATATCGCCGAAGACCAGGGGACGGTGCTTACGGATACGGAAGAAAAGGCCATGGCGGGCGCCGCGGAGGAGTATTACAATTCTCTCGCCCAGAGCGATATTGAGGCCATGGGACTGACCCAGGATGAGATCGTGCAGCTGTACCGGGAATACTGTCTGGCCCAGAAGTTCGCCGCCGGCCTGGCCCGCCAGGATGACCTGGAGGTCAGCGACAGTGAGGCGAAGGTCATTCATGTGCTGGTGGCAGCCACGGAAAGCCGGGATACGGCCCAGCGATTCCGCGACATGGCAGTTTCCGAGGGGGCAAACTTCCGGAACTGTGCCGGAGAACTGGGAATTCCGGTGCGGGAGATGAGTCCGGGCAGAGGGCAGGCCTTCGATGAGGACTCCAGGGCGCTGGAGGAGGCGGAATTTGCCCTGACGGCGGGACAGGTGAGTGAAGTGCTGGAGATCGGCGGCACCTGTTATGTGGTATACTGTGAAAATGACTATGACGAGGAAGCGACCAGGGAGCGGAAGGAACGGATCGCCGCGGCCCGGGTGGAGAGCGCATTCCGCCGTATCTACGAGGCCTACGCCGACAGAGTTGTGGTTTCGATGGATGAGGGGATCTTTGACCGCCTGGATCTGGCGGGAAAGAGCTATGCGGGAAAGTCGGATTTCTTCCGCGTCTATAATAAATACAAGCTCCAGTAGGGGCAGCGAAGAGAAGGCAGTTCTCTGGAAAGCGTGATGAAACAATGGATGAAATAATCCGCGGACAAGACCTGGTATATGATTATACGGTACAGACCGAGGACGGGGCAGAGCCGGAGGTGCGAAGAGCGCTCGACCATCTGGATATTGCCATCGAGAAGGGCAGCTTTGTGGCAATTCTCGGGCACAACGGCTCCGGCAAATCGACTCTGGCCAAGCTGATCAACGGCATTTATACGCCCACGGAAGGAACCCTTCTGGTGGAAGGGATTGATACCCGCAATGAGGAGCAGATCTGGGAGGTCCGCAGAACGGCGGGCATGGTATTCCAGAATCCGGACAACCAGATCATCGCCAATGTGGTGGAAGAGGATGTGGGCTTCGGTCCGGAGAATATGGGCATTCCCACCGAGGAGATTCTGGTGCGGGTGGATAAGGCGCTGGAGGCGGTCGGAATGACAGCCTTCCGGGAGGCATCTCCCAACCGGCTCTCGGGCGGACAGAAGCAGAGAGTGGCCATCGCCGGCGTGCTGGCGATGAAGCCGGACTGCATCGTGCTGGATGAGCCGACGGCCATGCTGGACCCCAACGGGCGCAAGGAGGTCATTAAGACCATTCATGAGCTGAATAAGAAGGAGAATATCACGATTCTGCTGATCACCCACTACATGGAAGAGGCGGTGGATGCGGACCGGATTATCGTCATGAATGACGGACAGATGGCCATGGACGGAACGCCGGCGGAAATATTTTCCAGAATCGAGGAGCTGAAGGCGCTGGAGCTGGACGTTCCGCAGGTGACGGAGCTGGCGTGGAAGCTTAAGCAGAAGGGCGCTGCGCTGCCGGACGGAATATTGCATAAGGAAGAACTGGTGGAGGCGCTGTACGCGCTGATGGAGTAAGACAGAATGGGAATCCGTGCAGAACATCTGAGTTATATCTACAATGCCGGCACCGCCATGGAGTCGGCAGCGATTCGGGATGTGAGCTTTGAGATAAATGACGGGGAATTCGTCGGCCTGATCGGACATACGGGCTCGGGCAAGTCGACGCTGATTCAGCATCTGAACGGGCTGATCCGCGCGACGGAGGGCGACATTCTCTACGAAGGAACAAGTATTTACAGCAAGGGCTATCCGATGAAGGAGCTGCGGGGCAAGGTGGGACTGGTATTCCAGTACCCGGAGCACCAGCTGTTTGAGGCGGATGTGCTGACTGACGTGTGCTTCGGCCCCAGGAATCTGGGCTGTTCCGAGGCGGAGACGAAGAAACGGGCACTCCACGCTCTCCGGCTGGTGGGCCTGGAGGAGGAACTGTACACCAAGTCCCCCTTTGAGCTTTCCGGCGGCCAGAAGAGGCGTGTGGCCATCGCCGGCGTTCTGGCCATGCGGCCCCAGATGATGATTCTGGATGAGCCCACGGCGGGCCTGGACCCCCGGGGACGGGATGAGATTCTGGACCAGGTGGCGAGACTGAACCGGCAGCACGGGCTGACCATCCTTCTGGTGTCCCACAGCATGGAGGATATGGCCCGCTATGTGGACCGGCTTCTCGTGATGAATCACGGCTCGCTGGTCTATGACGATACGCCGAAGGCTGTCTTTACGCATTACAAGGAGCTGGAGAAGATGGGCCTGGCGGCGCCGGAGGTCACCTATATCGCCGAGGAGCTGCGGGAGAGGGGAATTGATCTTGCTCCGTCCATCACGACGGTGGATGAGGCGGTGGAGGCTATCTTTCCGCTCCTTAAAAAGAAAGGGGGGAAGGGCTGATGATCCGGGAAATCACGATCGGTCAGTATTATCCGGTGGATTCGGTGATTCACAGACTGGACCCCAGAACAAAGCTGGCGGGAACGCTTCTGTTCATTGTGGCGCTGTTCTGCGCCAATAATGTGGCGGGATATGCGATTATCACGGTGTTCCTCGCGGCGGTCATAAAGCTTTCCAACGTCCCGTTCAAGTTTATCGTGCGGGGCCTTCGGGCAGTGCTGGTGCTGCTCCTTATAAGCGTCCTGTTCAACCTGTTTTTAACCAGCGGTACGGTGATCTGGCAGTTCAAATTCCTGAAAATCACGGAGGAGGGACTCCGGCTCTCGGTATTCATGGCGCTGCGCCTGATTTACCTGGTGATCGGCTCTTCTGTCATGACCCTCACCACGACGCCGAACCAGCTGACGGACGGCATGGAGCAGGGACTTCGGGGATTTGCGAAGTTTCACGTGCCGGTGCATGAGATTGCGATGATGATGTCCATCGCCCTCCGGTTTATCCCGATTCTGGTGGAGGAGACGGACCGCATCATGAAGGC
>DMCD01000217.1:0-4078 GCA_003445895.1 Lachnoclostridium sp.
TTAATTCTGCTGTCTTGCCAGATTGGAAAACTTGGTCAGCTCCGGACGCCACATCAGCTGCACAGTGCCGATGGGGCCGTTTCGCTGCTTGGCAACGATAACTTCGGCCACGTTCGGGTTCTCCGTATCCTTGTGATAGTAGTCGTCGCGGTAGAGGAACATGACCACGTCCGCATCCTGCTCGATGGCACCGGAATCGCGGAGGTCCGACAGCATCGGACGGTGGTCCGGCCGCTGTTCGCAGGCGCGGGACAGCTGGGACAGCGCGATGACCGGCACGTTCATCTCTCTGGCCAGGGCCTTTAAGGAGCGGGAAATCTCGGAGATTTCCTGCTGGCGGCTCTCGCCGCTGTGTCCCTTGCCTGAGCCGCTCATCAGCTGCAGGTAGTCGATAATGATGATGGAAAAGCCCTTCTCCAGCATGAGCTTGCGGCACTTAGTCCGCATCTCGGAGATGCTGATGCCGGGCGTATCGTCGATCATGATGCCGGAGTTGCCGATTACGCCCACGCCCTCCACGACGGAGTCCCAGTCCGCATCGGAGAGGGAACCGGTTCTTAACTTCTGGGCGTCCACGCCGGATTCCATGGACAGCAGACGGTTGGCCAGCTGCTCCTTGGACATCTCCAGGGAAAAGATCAGGGCATTCATCCGCTTTTTCATGGCCACGTGCTGCACAATGTTCAGGACAAAGGCGGTTTTACCCATGGACGGGCGCGCCGCCACCAGAATAAAGTCTGAGGGCTGGAAGCCCGCTGTCCGGTAATCCAGGTCAATAAAGCCTGAGGGCACGCCGGTTACGGTGCTGTTGGAGCGGGAGGCCGCCTCGATCTTTTCCAGAACGTTCATGGCCACCTGGCGGATGGGCACCAGGGCCCCCGCAGTCCGCTTCTCCAGGATGCCGAAGATGTCCTTCTCCGTCGCATCCAGGATGTCCTCCAGCCGGTCTTTTCCGGCGTAGCACATGTTTTCGATCTCTTCGGCCACGCGAATCAGACGCCGCTCCACCGCCTTGTCATGCACAATCTCCGCATAGGAGCGTACATTGACCGACGTGGGAACCGCGCTCATGATATCCCGGATGGTCTCCAGGCTCGCCGCCTCCGGGGGAACGTCCTTCTCCTTCAGGCGGTTCTGCAGCGTGACGAGGTCGATGGGCTGGTTCTCGTTGAACAGCTCCACCATGGAGTCGAACATCACGCCGTAGAGCTTCTGATAAAAATCAGCGCCTGTGAGTATCTCAGACGCTGCGATTACCGCCTCCCGGTCCATCAGCATGGAGCCAATCACCGACTGCTCCGCCTCGGAACTGCTCGGGAGGACGCGTTTTAACAGGTTATCTTCTGCAGCCATAGGGCAGACCTCATGCCTCTCTTACATGCACATCCAGCTTTGCCGTAACCTCTCTGTGAAGACGGATCGGAACCTCGTGGGTGCCGAAGGTCTTCAGGGGCTCCGGAAGAATCAGCTTCTTTTTGTCGATGTCCAGGCCCAGCTGATCGGTGATGGCCTTGACGATTTCCTTGGAGGAGACGGAACCGAAGGCCTTGCCGCCCTCACCGGCCTTGATGGAGACGGTCACGGACTTCTCCGCCAGGGATGCAGCCAGATCCTTTGCCGCCTGCAGCTCCTCCGCCGCAATCTTTGCCTCATTGGCCTTCTGCAGCTTCAGGTCGTTTAAGTTCTTGGCGGTGGCTTCCACGCCCAGGTTCTTCTTCAGAATAAAGTTTCTGGCGTAGCCGTCGTTGACATTGACCAGCTCGCCCTTCTTTCCCAGTGATTTTACATCCTGCAGTAATACTACCTGCATATCAGATTTCCCCTTTCTCTTCCATATCGTCAATCACGGCCTTCAGCTTTTCGATGGCTTCTTTCTCCGTGATATCCTTAATCTGTGCTCCCGCGATGGTCCGGTGACCGCCGCCTCCCAGCTTCTCCATGATAAGCTGAACATTGACCTCATCGATGGACCGGGCGCTGAAGTACATGGTATCGCCCACCTTCGTCGCCACGAAGGAGGCCTTGATGCCCACGATATCCAGCATCTCGTTGGCCGCCTGGGCCCCCACCACCGATGCGCTGGCGAGGCCTTCTCCCGGGCATACCGAGAGGGCGTAATAGTTGTGATAGATCTCCATGTTCTGGATGGCTTCCGCTCTGGCCCGGTAATCCTCGGGCTTGTCCCTAAAGAGCTTTCTCACCCGGACCACGTCAGCGCCGTTCCTGCGCAGGAATGCCGCCGCCTCGAAGGTCCTGACACCGGTCTGGTTCATGAAGTTGTGGGTATCTATCATGATGCCCGCATACATGGCGTCCGCCTCCAGGGCTTTGATCCGGATGCCGTCGCCGATATACTGCAGGATCTCCGCTACCATCTCACAGGCCGAGGAGGCATAGGGCTCCACGTAGGACAGGGTGGCATTCTTGACGATCTCCGCGCTCTGGCGGTGGTGATCCAGCACCACGATGGTGTGGATCCGGTCCAGAAGCTTCGGCGCCTCCGTAATGCTGGGACGGTTGACGTCCACAACCACCAGCATGGTGTTGGCATCCGCCCAGTCCAGCGCCTGATCGGCGGTGAGGAACATGTCCTCCGGATAATCCGGACTGGTTTTGAACTTCTCCAGAATCGGTTTTACCGAGGCATTCACGCTCTGCAGCACGATTCTCGCCCGCTTGTCGAAGGAGGTGGCTGCGCGCCAGATGCCGATGGCGGAACCGATACAGTCGATATCGCCGTTCCGGTGACCCATAATCAGGATCTTGTCCTTGGTGTCCATCAGCTCCCGCAGGGCGTGGGCCTTCACTCTCGCCTTCACGCGGGTGGTCTTTTCCACCTGCTGGGACTTTCCGCCGTAGTAGCGGATCTTGTCGCCGTCCTTCACGACGGCCTGGTCGCCGCCGCGGCCCAGGGCCATGTCCATGGATGCCCGGGCATATTCGTAGTTCCGCAGATAGCTCTCGCCGTTCATACCGATGCCGATACTGAGGGTGACTGCCATATCGTTGCCGATATTGACGGTTTTTACGTCCTCCAGCAGGGCGAACCGGCTCTTCTGCAGTTCTTCGATGTATCGCTGCTCGATGACGAAGAAGTACTTGTCCTTCTCCAGCTTGCTGACGATACCGTTCATTCCTGTGATAAACTTGTTGATCTTCCGGTCGATCAGGGCCTCCAGTAGGGAACGCCTTACGGCCTCCACGCTCTCCAGCGCCTCATCGTAGTTATCCAGATAGATCAGGCCCGCCACCATCTTCTGGTTGGTGATTTCCTGCTCGTATACCAGGGCTCTGGTCTCATCGAACAGGAACATGGCGAACATCTTGTCCCCGGCTGCGCGGGAATCGATATTCAGATCCAGGGTCAGCGCCCCATCCATCCGGAGCGGCCGCATATCGATCTCGTAATAATGTCCGTCCCACTCGGAATGGGCCACCACGTCGCCCACGGTCTCTTCCAGATATTCCGCGGTCAGCTCCGGGAAATAGGCGGAGATGTTCGAGCGGCTGTGATCTTCCCGCACCATCTCGTCAAAGGCCCGGTTGGTCCAGAGAATTCTGCCGGCGGCATCGGTGATAAGATACGGCACCGACATCTCTTCCAGCAGCTCTTTCTGCACATCCGAGCTCTCCGCGGCAAAGTCCACCAGGCCCGACAGGATCTGGTTTCTTCGTATGCTGAGCAGCCAGATGGTCAGGATAACGCCCGCGAAGGTGAATCCGCCCATCGCAGCTCCCGCCCTCCGGTCGATCAGCGCCACCGAAATATTGGCCAGGATCATGAAACCGACCATCACCAGCGGCCACAGCATGTAGGTCTTAAGCTGGTTTTTTATTGGAGAATGCTCTTTCATCACTTTAATCCTTTATGACCTCGCCGTGCACCGCTCGCGACTTCGTCGCTCGCTCACGGGCTTCGCCCTATGCTCACTCCGAAAAAACGCCGCTCGTGTGCAAGCACCCGATCTTCGTTTTTTCTTCGTTCGCGCACGGCTCATTGCCAACGTGGACATTATATCACATATCCCTACTATCTCCAAGCATCTTGCGTCGGATGGGCAGACCAAAGGCGCCCATC
>DMCD01000217.1:4186-4379 GCA_003445895.1 Lachnoclostridium sp.
CCTCTCGTGCAAGCACGGCGGCCGCTTTCCGGCCTTATCGTTCAAAAACGGGACTGCCGCAATGCGGCAGCCCCGTAGGTATCACTCTGTCTGATTATTCAACAGTGTACGGAAGAAGTGCAACGTGTCTTGCGCGCTTGATGGCAACAGTAAGTGCTCTCTGATGCTTTGCGCAGTTGCCGGTGATTCTTCT
>DMCD01000156.1 GCA_003445895.1 Lachnoclostridium sp.
TTGCCTGCTCTTCCGGAATAATCTTTGCCAGCTTGAAGAATGCGGACTGAAGAATGGTATTGATTCTTGTCGGGCCCATGCCGGTCTCGATACCGATCTTTACGCCGTCGATGGTGTAGAACTTGATCTTATGGTCATAGATGAACTTCTTCACCTGACCCGGCAGTCTCTGCTCGAGCTCTGCTGCATCCCATGCGCAGTTGAGAAGGAAGGTACCGCCGTCAACCAGCTCCTGAACCATGTTGTACTTGCGGATGTATGCCGGGTTGTGGCATGCAACGAAGTTGGCCTTGTGAATCAGGTAGGTGGACTTGATCGGCTTCTTGCCGAAGCGCAGGTGGGACATGGTTACGCCGCCGGACTTCTTGGAGTCGTAATCAAAGTAAGCCTGTGCATACATATCGGTGTTGTCGCCGATGATCTTGATGGAGTTCTTGTTTGCGCCTACGGTACCGTCTGCGCCGAGACCCCAGAACTTGCAGTTTACGGTACCCTCGGGAGTGGTTACCAGTGCCGGACCCAGATCCAGGGACAGGTTGGTCACATCATCCTTGATACCGATGGTGAATCTCTGCTTCTCGGTGTTGTCATATACGGCAACGATCTGTGCCGGAGTGGTATCCTTGGAACCAAGACCATAACGGCCGGTATAGATCGGAGTCTGATCGAACTTTGTGCCCTTGAGTGCGCACACGACATCCAGATACAGCGGCTCACCGAGAGAACCCGGCTCCTTGGTTCTGTCGAGTACGGAAATCTTCTTTACAGTCTCCGGGATAGCTGCAACGAGAGCATCCGCGCAGAACGGTCTGTACAGACGAACCTTCACAACACCGACCTTGCGGCCTGCAGCGTTGAGGTAATCTACGGTCTCCTCGATGGTATCGCATACGGAACCCATGGCGATGATGATCTGCTCGGCATCCGGTGCGCCGTAATAGTTGAACAGCTTGTAATCGGTACCGATCTTCTTGTTTACTTCATCCATGTATCCCTGTACGATGGCCGGCATAGCATCATAGTACTTGTTGGCAGCCTCGCTGACCTGGAAGAAGATATCCGGGTTCTGTGCGGAACCCCGCTCTACCGGGTGGTTCGGATTCATGGCATTCTTCTTGAATTCACGGATAGCGTCAAAATCAGCCATATCCTTCAGGTCTTCATAATCCCATGTCTCGATCTTCTGGATCTCGTGGGAGGTACGGAAACCGTCAAAGAAATTGATAAACGGAACTCTTCCCTTGATAGCGGAAAGATGTGCTACCGGGGTAAGGTCCATAACTTCCTGTACGCTGGATTCGCAGAGCATCGCGCATCCGGTCTGACGACAGGCATAAATATCGGAATGATCACCGAAAATAGAAAGAGCATGTGTGGCAATTGCGCGGGCAGAAACGTTGAATACGCCCGGAAGCAGTTCGCCGGCAACCTTGTAAAGGTTCGGGATCATGAGCAGAAGGCCCTGGGAAGCGGTATAGGTTGCAGTCAGCGCACCGGCTGCAAGAGAACCGTGCACAGCACCGGCAGCACCGGCCTCAGACTGCATCTCGGTAATCTGAACAACATTACCGAAAATGTTCTTCCGACCTTCGGTTGCCCACTCATCTACATGCTCCGGCATTACAGATGAAGGAGTAATCGGATACATTGCGGCAACTTCTGTATACGCATACGATGCATATGCAGCAGCTTCGTTGCCATCCATTGTTTTCATTTTTCTGGCCATGAATATTCCTCCTGAATTAATTAAATAGAAACCACTCCTGCGGCAGGACCCGGGGTAACACCCTTCTGTCTTGCCTTTAGATATTATAACAAAAACCTGTGAGAATGCAAATGGATCGTTGGTATCCCTATGTTCTTTTAAAGGAACATCTTCTGCAGCTCCGCTTCGATAAATGCGGCATCTGCGGCAAAGGTCCCCTGCACCATCTGCGGGCTTCCGCCGCCTCTTCCGGAAAGGATGCTGTTTAAAATTTTAATACTGCTCTGCATATTTTCGTGAGTGCTTCCGAGGCAGTAGCTGTACACGCCCTCTTTATCACTGCCGGAAAGAACGCAGCACACCTCTCCCTTGCCCTTTTTCAGCAGCAGGTCGCAGTATTTGCGGATTTCCACCGGCTTCATACCCTTCTCAAATACGACCACAAGCCGTTCGCCGTCCGGTGCCGCCTCAGCCCGAAGCTCCAGCAGCTCCCGGAGAAGCTCGGAGATTCTCAGATCCTTTTCGGCAGACTGTTCCATGAAGTGCCGGACCGCTTCCGCGCTCTCGTAAGGCTTTGCGGAAAGCATGTCGCAGATGGACTTTACCGCATCCGTCTTCTTCCGGTAATCCTCCATGGCCCGCATTCCCGCATGCATCATGATGCGGACGCCGCCCTTGTAGTGAATCATGGAGAGAAACTTGATGGGTCCGATCTCCCCCGTAAACCGGACATGGGTGCCGCAGCAGGCACAGATATCCGCGCCGGGAATCTCCACCAGCCGCACATCTCCGCTCAGCTCCTTCTTGCTCCGGTAGTCGGTGGCATGAAGCTCCTCCTCCCCGGGATACCAGACATGGAGCGGAAGGTTCCGGAACACGATCCCGTTGGCCTCCTGCTCAATCTCCATCAGTTCTTCCCAGGTAAGAACGCCGCTTATATCCAGGCGGATCTCCTCCCCCATGTGGAATCCCACATTGTCATAGCCGTATTTCCTGTGAATCAGGCCGGAGACAATATGCTCACCGCTGTGCTCCTGCATCCGTGAAAACCGGTCCTTCCAACAGATTGTGCCGTGGACCTCCTGCCCTTCCGCGAGGGGAGCATCTGTCATATGCACCGGGATTTGGTCCTTTTCCTGCACATCCAGAACCTTCACATCGCCGAGTGTTCCCGTATCAGCGGGCTGTCCGCCGCCCTCGGGAAAAAAGGCGCTCTGGTCGAGCACCACCTCATAAAGTTTCCCTGCCGGCCTGCAGGAGATAACTCTGGCATCAAATTCCCGCAGATAGGCATCCTCAAAATACAATCTTCTCATATACCTTCTCATCCATTCTGTTGCTCAAATTTTTCCGCCTGTATCAGAAGCGCGTTGACAATCGCGCAGGCCACGGTGCTTCCGCCCTTTCTTCCGGCGGCTATAATCCAGGGAATTTCCGGCTCTTTGTCCGCAAGAAACAGTTCCTTGGAAGCCGTCACATTGACAAATCCCACCGGAGCTCCGATCACAAGCTTGGGGTGGATTTCCCCCGCCCGGATCAGTTCATGCAGCCGGATTAACGCCGTGGGTGCATTTCCCAGCGCGATGACGGCACCTTTTCCCGTCTCTTTTTCCAGCCTGGCGGCATGCTCCATACTGGCGGACGCTCTGGTGATGCCCCTTCTTTTCGCCTCCTCCGCCACATCCTTATCTGCCATAAAGCAGCGGAGGGTTCCGCCGAAGTTCTCCAGCGTCCTTCTGCGGATGCCGGCCTTCGCCATGTTGGTGTCCGTTATCACGTCGTAGCCTTCGAGGAGACTCCTTATTCCGGCCTCTGCCGCCCCAGGGGAAAAACGGAGATTGTCGGCAAAATCAAAGTCCGCCGTCGCGTGGATCACCCGGAGAATTACCGGTTCTTCCCAGGAAGAAAACCTTCGTTCTCCCAGCTCACTGCGGATAATCTCCATACTCCGCAGTTCAATCTCCTCCGGTTTCACGATTTCGATACCGGCGAGATACTTTCCTGCTTCCGCATCCATAACATCAGCCTTTCTCAAGCCCCATCAGATCCCTGATACGCCCCATATCCAGCGTTTCCCGGAGGATCCGGGCAAGCCTGTCATACTGTTCCTCCCGGTACAGCCGGTAATCCGTACCGCCATTCTTCTCTTCTGCGCCTCCGAGTATTTGGGAAATGGCCTGGGCAATGCCCGGCGCATCGAAGATACCGTGGATATAGGTGCCGCAGATATTGCCTTCGGCGTAGCCCAGGACAATGTTCGCCGGACCGTCCTCCGGAAGCACAAAATACCGGTCTGGTCCCACGTCCTCGAGGTACTCCGAGATTCCCATATGAAGCTGATATCCCTCAAAAGCCATGCCGGAAAGGCCACAAAAGGTTCCTTCCACGGTGCCGAAGTGTCCCCGCACCTGGCTCTGTATTTTCTCTCCGGAAAACACCGTGGCGATCGGTACAAGACCCATACCGGGAAGAATACGGCCGGGCACGCCGCCCTCGGTCCCCTCCGGGTCATGCAGTTCCTTCCCCATCATCTGGAAGCCTCCGCAGATGCCGAAGACGGGCACATGCTCCCTGGCCATGTGGCGGACAAGCCTCTCAATCCCCGTCTGCCGCATCCAGAGGAAGTCCTGGATGGTATTCTTGGAGCCGGGCAGAATCACAAGATCAGGCTTTCCCAGCTCATCGGCCTCTTCCACATAGCGCACCCGCAGCCCCTTTACCAGCTCCAGCACATGGAAATCGGTAAAGTTGGAGATATGCGGAAAACGGATAACCGCCACATCTTTGCCGGCAGAAGAAGCATCCCCGCTCCCTTCTCTCTCATTGGAAAGCCTCTCGCTCAGGCTGTCTTCATCATCAATATCCGCCGCAGAGTGGGGAACAACCCCGAGAACCGGAATATGGAGCAGCTCCTCGATCTGGCCGATTCCCGGCGTAAGCAGAGATACATCTCCCCGGAACTGGTTGATGATAAGGCCTCCGATCCTCGCCCGCTCGTCCGGTGCCAGCAGCATGACGGTCCCGTAAAGCTGGGCGAAAACACCGCCCCGGTCGATGTCACCGGTCAGCAGAACCGGCGCATCCACCAGCTTTGCCAGGCCCATGTTCACGATATCATCCTGCTTCAGGTTGATTTCCGCAGGGGAACCCGCCCCCTCGATGACGATGACATCATAGGCTTCGTCCAGCCGGCGGAAGGATTCCATAATCTCCGGAATCAGGCTTTTCTTGCGGGAAAAGTACTCTCTGGCACTCATATCGCCGATGGGAACGCCGTGCAGAACCACCTGCGAACCGATGTCGCTGCTGGGCTTTAACAGAATGGGATTCATGTCCGCAGACGGCCGTATGCCGCAGGCCTCCGCCTGCACGGCCTGTGCCCGGCCGATTTCGAGGCCATCCGGCGTGACAAAGGAATTCAGTGCCATATTCTGGGATTTAAAGGGAGCGACTCTGAGACCGTCCTGCCGGAATATCCTGCAGAGACCGGTCGTAATGAAGCTCTTTCCCACGTTGCTCATGGTTCCCTGGATCATAATCTTTTTAGCCATTTGTTTTCTCCCCGCAAATCTGCCGGATGGCGTTAATAAGTTCTCTGTTCTCTTCCCTCGTCTTCACACAGACCCGGAAGAACCGTCTGTTCAGTCCCTCGTAATCTGCACAGGACCGTATCAGAATCCCCCGCGCAAGACATGCTTTTTTCAGCACCTCTGCATCCCGGCAGCGAATCAGCAGATAATTGGCATCGGAACCGTACACCTTCATGCCCGATTCTCTGAGGCTTCCCGCAAGATAATCCCGTTCCTCTTGCAGCATCGGCTGAACCTTCTTTACCTCTTCAGTGAGGATGCCGTCAAAGGCGCAGCAGCCGGCGGCTTCCGCCGGCGCACTCACCGGCCAGGGCTGCATCGAACGGCAGATTTCTTCCCGAACCCGGTCGGATGATGCGATGGCATACCCCAGCCGCAGTCCCGGCATAGCGCAGATTTTCGTGAGCGAATCCAGCACCAGAACATGGCCGTAATCCCCGGGATGGGCAGCGATCTCCGGAAGAAGGGAGAACCTTCCCCGGTCCGGAAGAAACCAGCCGAAACACTCATCCAGCACCAGGTAGGTTCCGGTACTCCGGCAGACTCCTGCAATTTCCCTGAGGACATCCGCGCCGACAGCCCTTCCGGTCGGATTATTCGGCGATGCGAGGACCAGCATATCATAATGCTCTTCCCGGAGTGCCCTGATGAGCTCCGGCAAAGCCTGCGCCAGGTCAAAGCCCGATTCTTCGGAAAGGGTAAGGAATCTAATCTCCGCGCCGGAGGCCTCTGCCATTCTCCGGTATTCCCCGAAGGAAGGCACCGGAAGAAGAACACGTTTGGGTCTTCCGGAGAAGAAAACTGTCTGCAGCAGCTCCGAGGCGCCTCCTCCGAAGATAAAATACTCCGGGGAAAGGGAAAGTCCCAGCCTTCTGTACCATCCGGCTGCAGCCTGCCGCAGCTTCCTCTGCCGGATATCCGGATACTGTTCCCAGGAACCAGAAGAAGAAAGCACCGCATCCCGCAGTGCTTCGGGCATTCCCAGCGGGTTCAGGCTGACGGAAAAGTCCAGCCGTACCGGCTCTGTATAGACATCTCCCCCATGTTGTTCCCGCATTTTGATTCCTCCGAATAACTTATGTACAGCGCTTTTGAAACGTTATGAAAAACCGGCCAGAATGGCCGACCGGACCACCCCGGCGATAACCAGCATCAGGATGGAGGCTGCCGTGACCAGTCTTCCTGCCCGCCCGATATCCGCGGCCTCACAGTGCCTTGTCTCATCGCCGATAAATGGTTTCTTTACCAGTTTTCCGAAATACCAGGCATCCCCTGCGAGCCGGAGCCCGAGGGCGCCCGCACAGGCAGCTTCCGTCTGGGCGGAGTTGGGGCTCTTGTGGTTTCTCCGGTCTCTCTTCCAGATCCGGTACGCCCCTCTCCCGTCATATCCGGGAAGTATGGCCGCCGAAAGGATCAGCAGCAGCGCAGCCAGACGGGAAGGCAGATAATTTGCCAAATCATCCGTCTTCGCCGCGGCAAAGCCGAAGTGCAGATACCGGTCATTCCGGTATCCCACCATGGAATCCATAGTATTCACCGCCTTATAGGCCCAGGCGCCGACGGGGCCAAGGAGCATATACCAGAACAGGGGCGCTGCGATGCCGTCACAGCACCCTTCCGCCACCGTTTCCACCGCCGCCTTGGCGACTCCCTCCTCGGAAAGCCGGTCCGTATCCCGGCCCACAATCATGGAGACAGCTCTGCGGGCATCCGAAAGGCTTCCTTCCCGAAGGGCCTGTTCCACCAGCCCGCTCTCCTCCCGGAGAGAACGGATGGCCAGAAAATAAAAGATACTGATACTTTCTGCCGCATATCTTATAAATCTCCCGGCAGCCGGCCCGAACAGCCGTGCCGCGAGAATAGACGGCAGGATCAGAACGCCGGCCGCGGAAACCGCGGTAATACAAACCGTCAGCAGAACCAAAAATACACCTGCCGTCCGTTCCCCTGCAGGTGTGTGCGGAAAAATACCGCGAAGCCCTTCCAGCTTCCGTATGAGATTTCCGATGGCGCGGACCGGATGGGGCAGAGAATGGGGGTCTCCAATCATCGCATCAAGCATGGCGCCCGTGAGAAGGGCCGCCATGGCAGCTATCACCCGGTCACTCATCCCCATCCTCCCCGGCTTCCTTCTTCAGACAGACGGGAATCCCGCAGATGATGCGGTACACCGAGGATGCCCTGCAGGCAGCGGCCTGCGAAAAAGAGCCTGCCGCATCGCGCCACGCTCTCTCACCCGCATCTGCCGGAACGATCCCCAGGCCTATCTCATCGGCACAGAGTATCTCCGGACCGCCTTCCTCAGAAAGTATCTTTAAAAGCTCCTCCGGGGCACGGAGATATTCCGACCTCCGCAGAAGCAGCTGCTCTGCATGTACGAGGATGCGGCAGTTCTCCGCCTCCTCCATGCTGCAGCTTCTTCCGTCCGCAACCTCCTGCAGGCCCCCTGTCAGGCCATGCTTTTTACGGAGAAGCTGTTCTGCAAAAGCCGTCTTCCCCTGGTTTCTTCCTCCGGTAATAAATATCATCTCGGTATCCTGTCCTCAGAAACAGGCAAATGCTGCCGCAATCACAAGCCCCGGCAGCATATTCGCCACCCGCAGGGTCTTCGGAAACAGCAGATTGATGCCCACGCAGAAAATCATAATATTTCCGACGAGGGAAATATTGTCCAGTGCCGCTTCCGTCATCAGCGGCTCCAGAAGTCTCGCCAGGATGGTCACCGTTCCCTGCCAGAGCCCCACCGGCACGGCGGAAAATACGGCGCCCTTGCCCATGGCGGAGGCCATCACCGCGATGATAATGAAGTCCAGCACGCCCTTGGTGGCCAGGATCGAATAATCTCCGTAGATTCCGTCCTGGATGGCACCGACGATGGCCATGGCCCCGATGCAGACGGTGAGGGACGCGGTGACAAAGGCATTGATAAAGCGGGAGTCGCCGGCATTGCCGGTCCGGTTTCGCAGAAAGAGGCCGAAGGACTCAAACTTCCCTTCGATATCAGCGATCTCTCCAATCAGCGTGCCCAGGACCATACTCACGATCATCATCATGGTTCCGCCTGCAGTGAGAACCCCCTCCGGGGAAACCGTAAAGACCTTCGCCAGTGTGCCGGACATGCCGATAAACAGGGTACAGACTCCCGCGACACGGGTCACGGAAGTCTGCCACTGTTCCTTCAGAAATTTTCCAAATAACAAACCCATGACGCCGCCGCCGATGATGGCGGCGACGTTCATGATGGTTCCCAATCCAATCATTATATTCCTCTCCGGACCCGGCACTTACTGTGTCAGTGCGGGTGTCCAGAATTCATTCTCATAAAGATCCGTAAACTTATACATCAGACGGAGGCTTCCCGCATCCGGCTTGAGGTATTCGATGACCGGCTCTCCGCTTATGGTAACCGGGTCACCCAAAAGAAAGCTGTCCTGATACTCGCCGTCGTAGGAATAATAGTCGCAGATGAACTCCAGCCGGTCGCCATCCTTCAGGGCAAATTCGGGAGCTTCCTCTACCGATTTGAGCCCTTCTTCCGGATCCTTCTCCTCATCGGTCATCACAGTGTCAAAATCGGTCTGTGTCACA
>DMCD01000002.1:0-135 GCA_003445895.1 Lachnoclostridium sp.
TGCCGGTGGAGGTTCCTTCATTGCTTCCGTGGCCCATATCCCAGACCAGATGATAGTCGATATCCTTTCCCAGGGCCTGGGCTGCCAGCAGGATGTTGTAGCCGACGGAGACGATCTTATCCTTATCTCCCGGGA
>DMCD01000002.1:308-1943 GCA_003445895.1 Lachnoclostridium sp.
GCGCCGGCGGTGACATAGATCATGCCCTGCTCGATGTAGGAGGTGTCGCAGGACCGGGGCGAGCTGGACTTCCAGCCGCCGCACTCGTTGAGATAGACGATGGGCGCTGTATCCGCGGTGTAACCTCCTGCCGCGCCTTCATGGTTGATGCCGGTGACATTGCCCTCTGCATCAGTAGTGAAGTATTCCGCCGGAACATAGATGGCCATGGTCTGGTTGGACAGATTGGTGATATTGGCATTCATATAGACGCCCTGGTAGACGGTGCCGCCGCCTCCCATGCCCATGCCTCCCATGCCGCCATGGCCGCCTTTTCCGCCTTCGGGTCTTCCGCCCTGGGGCATGCCGCCTTCCGGACGCTGGCCATTCTCTCCGCCGCCCGGCATCACGCCCTGGCCGTTGTCGATGCTCTCCTGGTTGTTGGCACCCACATTGATGGCCGTCTCTTCCTTAGGAGCTGCTGTCTATACTTCTATTGCGACAGCCCCTTCCCACTTAGAAAAGGACTGCCGCATCTTGGGGGTAACATATCATCTAATGTGACAACCCCTTTCCCTCAGGCTATCAGAACAGATAATATTTCGTCAGGCCGTACATTCTCTCCCAGTCCACAATCTTCAGTCCGGATTCCGGTTCGGTATGGATGTCCGCCTCGTCCAGGACCAGCACCTGCCGGTTCTCCGGGTCATAGAGCTGACACTCCTTGGCCTTTTTGTCCGGAGACATGTCCGCAGAAAGGGAAGGATCGCCGGTCTTTGCGAACTGCACCCACAGCCTCCGCATGGTCTTTGCAAAGGTTTCGTCGTAGACCTTACCCATGGCCGGGTCCGTATTCGGGTGGCTGAATATGATCTCCAGCTCCGTTCCGTGTCCGTCTGCCGCTGTAAAGTAATAGGCATAGGCTCTGCCGCCGGCTTTGGTCTGGCCCTCCGCAATCCGGAAGACCGGCGCATTAAACCAGATCTGGTCGAACAGGCGGCACTCGGCCTCGCAGCCGTCTCCCTTCACATCTTTCATAAAGCTCTCGAGGTCTGCCTTCTCCTTCTCCGGCAGCTTATCAAACTTTCTCTCTTTCCGGTCGGCCATCAGCATCCGGATGCCTTCCTCGCCCATGGCAGCCGCAAACCAGTCGAATTCCCTCCGGTTGCAGCCGAACATAAGGTCAAGGTCCTTTGCCGCGCCCTCTGCATAGGCCTCAAGGGGATCCACCGGCAGATGCTTTCCGTCCCGCTCCGGACATATGCGCAGCCGTACTGCTTCCGACTCATCCGCGAGAGTCCGGGCATCCACCTTCATCAGGTCGGCGACGGTTTTGCAGCCGAGGACATCCAGCATGATATCGGTGCAGGCCATGGCCTCCTCCGGGGATCGGGTGAGCGCGGGAGAGCCGCTCTGGGCAATGACCCGCTTAAAGTAGGCATGGGACCCCTTCAGAAGCGGAAGAAGGGATACGCTTCCGGCTCCGGCGGATTCGCCGTAGATGGTCACATTGTCCGGGTCGCCGCCGAAGGCTGCGATGTTCTCATGCACCCACTTTAAGCCCATCAGCTGATCGAGAGGCCCCAGGTTCTGGGAATCCGGGAAGTCTCCTCCGTCCGCCAGATGGGACAGGTGGAAGTACCCGAAGATGCCGAG
>DMCD01000002.1:2110-3647 GCA_003445895.1 Lachnoclostridium sp.
CGTGGATCCATACCATGACCGGCTTTTTCTCTGTACTGTTATCATCCGCCTTCCATACATTCAGCCACAGGCAGTCTTCTCCCTGGTTCATGAGGCTCTCTTCCACATCGCTGAAGTCCTTGTGCTGGCAGGGGCTTTTCCCCTTGTAATAAGCCTCGTATACGCCGTCATCCGGGGCAAATTCCACCGGCGCCTTCCAGCGGTTTTCCCCCACCGGCTGCTTTCCGACGAAGGGAATCCCCCGCCAGGCGATGACGCCGTCGGTCTTCTTTCCGACAAATGTGCCGTTGATGCATCGGACAGCCAGAGACTTGTCATAGTTGCCGTCTGTAATTTTCTGGTTTGCTCTGTACTGCATTTCTGTTTCTCCTTTGCTTAAATATAATGCTTTTATTATGCTTTGTACGCCTCTTCACCGTCCACGATGGTGGCGATCACATTGGCCTGGGCCACTTTTTCGATATCATCGTGCAGGAAATCGCAGTCAAATACCGTCATATTGGCAATCTTTCCGAACTCGATGGAACCCATGCGGTGCTCCTGATGCCACTGGCGGGCCACATTGATGGTCAGAGCGCGCAGGGACTGCTCTCTGGTGATGGCCTCTGCTGTGTTGCGCGGGGTGTCCTTTCCGCCCAGCACCTCATCAGGATACACCCGTTTTTCCGCAGTGTATAAGCTGTACTTGATATTCATCAGAGGCGATACCGGATAATCCGAGTGGAAGACCACATTGGCCCCCGCATCAAAGAAGGACTTGATCGGGTAGGACTGGTCCGCCAGGTCCTTTCCGACATAGCTGCACTCGACTTCATAGTTGCCCGGTACCTCCGGCGTCCACAGCGGAGCTACCGCCGGGATGGAGCCGGTTTCTGCCATGCGCCGGATGTCCTCGTCGGTTACAAAGTGGAGATGGGCCAGGACATTTCGCTGATCCTTATCGCCGGTGATCTTCTCCGCATCCTCGATGCAGCCCAGCATGAAGTGGGTGGCGCCGCCGCCCTCGGAGTGGACATGGACTGCCATGCCTTCCTTATCCGATTCCACCAGAAGCTCCACCATCTTGTCGTGGTCATTGAAGCGCTCTACGCCGTGGTAGCCCGGCTGATCCAGGTAATCCTGGTTCTGCCAGCCCGTATGGGCCTCGGTGACGCCGTCCAGGAAAGCCTTGGGGCCGATAATGTGGAAATACTCGCCGCTGATCGTCGCGCGCTGCTCGGCAATCCGGGCAACCTCCGCCTTCGGATCCGCGATATTGTCGGTGACATACATATAGGCGTAGGTGCGCAGCTTAAGCTTTCCTTCCTGCTCCAGCTCATAGTAGGCCTGGGGAGCATTTCTCCAGGCCACCTCCGCACCGGCATCGCCCACGGCGGTGAAGCCGCCCTTCAGGGCAAAGTCCTGCCAGGCCAGGATATAGTCTTTGGCCTCCTCCAGAGTGACGGGAAGCTTCGGCGTAATCTCAAACACGGGACCTTCGCAGATGTAACCGTCCGGCTCGCCCTTATCATCCACATGTACCTGGTCATAGCCGTAC
>DMCD01000295.1 GCA_003445895.1 Lachnoclostridium sp.
GACCAGACCGAAGCCATGACCCTGGGCACCCGGATTGTCGTCATGAAGGACGGCGTCGTCCAGCAGGTGGATACGCCGAAAAAACTGTATGCAGAACCCTGCAATCAGTTTGTGGCGGGATTTATCGGCTCACCGCAGATGAATTTCATGAAGGCGGAGGTTCGGGAGGAACATGGAAAGGTCTGCCTGCAGATAGGCGAGGACCGCTGCGAGCTTCCGGAACCGAAGGCGAAGGCCCTCATCGAGGGAGGATTTGTCGGCAAGACCGTGACTGCCGGCATCCGTCCCGAAGATATTACGGATAACCCGGAAGAACTCCCTGCGGACTCCCGCCATGAATTTGACGCCAGAATCAATGTCTTTGAGCTGATGGGCGCCGAAGTTTTCCTGTATTTTGATTATGCCGGCACGGGAATGACCGCAAGAGTCAAACCGAACACCGAGGCAGAAAACGGAAAAACCATGCGGTTTGCCATGGATACCGGAAAAATGCATCTGTTTGACCCGGAAACGGAAATTGCCATCTGTCATTAAGGATTTTACGGTTTTGCCGGGGATTTCCCGGATATGGGCGATTTTTGCCACTAACTATTCGATAAAGTAGACTTTCACGAATAGATTGCAATCGGTACCTGTTGCTCTTCTGCCCGGCAAATAACGTCTTTTACGGACAATTTCCCTTTATAAAGACTTCAAAACGCCGTCTGCGGTTTATTCTGCAGACGGCGTTTCTTTGTACATTGGTTATGCGATGCTCATGAATATTGCAGCCATTTCTTCCGGCGTTTCCCGGTATCCGTGCTTTACCCAGCTGTTGAACAGACCAAACAGTCCGTAGGCGTAATAATTACGGATATATTCGGCCTTATGCTGATCTTTGCCGGATTCGCAATTCTTTGAGGCGTCTAAGGCATTTTCCCGGCTGTTTTCATCATCCGAAGCCTCCGGCAGGTCGTAGCTCCTTATAACCTCCAGAAAGGCGTTCAGGAAGGCTTCCTGGCGTCCACGCATGTATACAAGGTCAATGGTGTCCCGTACCTCCAGACAGAAGGAAAAGTACTTTCCTGCGGCGTAATCACGGGCCCGGAGGTCCACCTGACCGTTTTTCTCCGTGTATCGTTCCCACAGCTTGCGGAATTTCCAGGAAAGCACCTCATCCTTTGATTTAAAATAACGAAAGTAAGTAACTCTTCCCACATCGGCTCTGGCTGTCATCTCTTCAATGGAGATTTTTTCCAGAGGCTTTTCCCTCATCAGGTCCAGAAGGGCATCTCCCATGCTCTCCTTCAGCATTTCTGTCGTTTCTCTGCGTCGTCTCATCTGCTCTCCTATTTGATACATTTTTAACAAATCGTATCTTTGATACCCTGCATTGTGTTTTGTACCACTTGCTGCCATATGCTTGCTTTTTCCGGTATAAGTGATACTATAGTATCCGTTGCAAAAATGATATACATGTATCAATATACTACTGTATCACGATACTACCATTTCAAAGCACCACCGTCAAGGAGGTTTTTTATATGCTTTCACTGGAAAATACACATACGATAGCAGATCTGGTTCGAAATGCCTGTGAGGACTACGCCGACCGTGTATTCCTGCGCTATGAGCGCAATGACTCCATATATGATGTCACATACCGGCATCTGGCCGGCGAATGCCGCGCCTTTGCAGAATGGGCCAAGGACCGGAAGAACGAGCTCGGACACCCGCTGAAGGCCGGGCTTCTGGGAAGTGCCAGCTCCCACTATATCGCTCTTATGCTGGGGCTTATGGCCGGCGGTGCCGTAGCTGTTCCGCTGGATATCCAGCTGGATTTTGAAACCCTGGCGGATAATCTGAACCGTTCGGACGTGGACGTCCTCTTCTATGACTGGGATTATGAAAGCCGTATCCGGGGTATCGGAGAACGCTGTCCGAAGCTTTCGGAGATTCGCTGCCTTCAGCAGGGAAAAAATGTCCTCTGTTCCGAGGATATTCTGGTTAACTACCTGGACGCACCCTATAAGAAAGCAGATATCCGGCCCGGGGACCTGGCCATGATCCTCTTTACATCCGGCACCACCGGCAAGGGCAAGGGCGTCATGCTCTCCCACCGGAACCTGATTGACAACACGTTTAACTATGAGGAGCCGGAAGGGGCGGACAAAGATACCTGCCTCAACGTGCTCCCGATCCATCATGTATTCTGCATTACCTGTGATATTCTGACAACAGCCCGTTACGGCGGGAATGTGGCGCTGAATCCGGAGATCGCAAAGATAAGCCGGAGCATTCAGCACTTCCAGCCCACGGTCATCCGCATGGTACCCATGATGGCGAAGGCGCTGTACAACCGGATTCAGAGCGTATCCGCTGCAAATCCCGGGATGACCTGCAAAGAGGCGGCAAGACAGGTGCTGGGACATCGCCTGAAGCGCATCGTATGCGGCGGCGGTTATCTCACCCCGGAGCTTGCAGAGCGCTATCTTGCCCTGGGAATCCCGATTGCACAGGGCTACGGCATGTCCGAATGCGCACCCAAAATATCAGTTCCGGACTGGTCCAGAACCGACAAGGCCGATTCCGTCGGACGCCTGGTGGACCGGTGTCAGGTTCGTATCGTGGACGGGGAAATCCAGGTAAAGAGCCCCTCTGTCATGATGGGATATTATAATGATCCCGAGAATACCCGGGCTGCCCTTACCGACGACGGATGGCTTCGGACCGGCGATCTCGGCCGGCTGGATGACGAGAACTTCCTCTATCTCACCGGCCGCAAGAAGAACCTGATTATTCTTGCCAACGGCGAAAATGTGGCGCCGGAGGAGCTGGAAAACAAATTCGTGGACGAGCCCCTGACCGAGGATGTGCTGATCTACGGCGCCGATGATATGATCTGCGCGGAGATCTATCCGAACTACAAATATGCGGATGATGAGGGGATCCGGGATGTGAAGAATGCCGTGGAGGAACTGGTGCAGAAGGTCAATGCTGCTCTTCCCGGATTCAAGCGGATACTCCGGGTTCACGTGCGGAAAAAGCCCTTCAAAAAGACCTCCTCGAAAAAGATTATCCGGGCGGCCTTCTTCGAAGAACTGAAGCAGAAAAAGGAAGCCGAGAATACAAAGAAGCTTCCGGAAAATGAGATTCAGAATACCATTTACGAGCTGGCGGCAGCCCAGCTGGGTCACCGGGACTTCGGCACGGATACGGATCTCGGGGAGGCGGGACTGGATTCCCTCGGATGTGTGATGCTGCTCTCCACCCTCTATGAGGGCCTGCAGCTCTCTCTGACCCTGGATGACCTGATGCAGCACCGTTCTGTGCTGGCCCTGGAAGCCCTGTACAATGAAAGAAAGAATGCGGAGACGCCGGATTATTCACCGAGAAGCATTTATCCTCTCACCACCGTCCAGCTGTACTTTGCCTATGTGATGCGGGGCAATACCACCTCCAATCTCCCCTTCTGCTGGAAGCTGGATGAGGATGTGGATACGGATCGGCTGATTCGGTCGGTGAAAGCCCTGTTCGAGCTGCATCCGGAGATGAAGGATATCATTCAGCAGGATACCGACGGCGTATACAAAAACTTCCGGGATGACAGCCGCCCGGTGGAGATTCCGGTCATTGATATGAGTGAAAAGGAATGGCAGGAAACCTTCCAGTCGATGGTTGCGCCCTTTATGTACACACCGGGCGAGCTTCTGTATCATATCGGCATTTACCGTACGGAGGTTAACCGCTACTTCTTCTTCGATCTGGCCCACGCTCTGGGCGACGGCATGAGCCTGAACGTGATTTTTGAGGATCTGAACCGGCTGTATGCGGAGGATCGCCCTGAAGATGTAAAGCCGGAGAAATATACCTTCTATGAGTATATTCTCGATGAGCAGGCCAAAGACCAGGCCGGCCTGCGGCAGAAAAACATAGAGTATTATACCGATTTGATGAAGAATTTCCGTGTCCGGAAAAGTATTCTTACGAGAAGGGACTGCTATGATCTGGAGAATGGGCGGAATGCAACCCTGCGGAATCACTTTTATCAGCTGAGCCGCAGCCGTCTTCAGGGATACTGCCAGAAGTTCGGCGTATCGGAAAATGTCGTCTTCCTGACAGCATTCAATTACTGCATCGGTCTCTTCAGCAATGAGACAGATACGGTCAGCTCCAGCATTCACAGCGGCCGCACGGACAGCCGCTGGAACCGGCTGGTGGGACCGCTGTTTCGGACCTACTTCTACCGTCAGACCGAAAGGCCTCATGAGAAGGTATCGGACCTCCTGAAACGCGCCGGAGATCAGATCCTTCAAACCATGCGCTGCTACATCTCCACCCAGCATCCGGATGAGATGTTTTTCCAGTACCAGGGAGACATCCTGAATATTGATTCCATCGGCGGACGGCCTGCGGCAAAACAGCCCATCCATCTGGATTCCCTGCCCTTCCATCTGATGATTATGTGTGACTGGCGCGGATACTATTACGAGCTAAGGTACTGGGAGAACCGGTTCGACCGGGAACAGCTGGAGGTTTTCATGACAGCCTATGAGGCCGTGGTGATGGCCATGATGCAGGTAAATTCCGTGGACGAGATACGCCAGAAGCTTCCGGAAACCATCTATCCGAAGCACTACGAGCTCCGGAAGGGAGAACTGGAGCGCGCCCTCTCGGTGGTCAGGAAAAACCGGCTCATGCCGGAGATTCCGGAGGACTATCGGCTGAAGGTTTATGTGCTGGATGAGACCCTGCAGAAGAAGCCCTTCGGCGCCTGGGGACGTCTGTATATCCGGGATCAGGAATTCCCGGATATGACAGCCTCCTATAAGAATCCCTTCGGGGAAGGCAGAATCTGTGAGACACCTTATACGGCAAGGATTCTTCCGGACGGTTCCCTGGACCTCCTGGAACACAGCGGCCGCACCATCATGGCCGAGCGGACCATGGGCCGTTCCTTCCCGAATCTCTATGCGATGGAACAGGCACTCCTCACCTGTCCCGGCGTAACATCTGCGGAATGCTTTGTCAGCTACGGCGGGAACAACGCGCTGCAGCTCACGGCAGAGCTCGAACTTGACGATGCGGCCAAACAAGAAATGTATACAGCGGAGTCGGTCAGCGCGTTCCTTACGGAAAAGCTGAACCACCCCTGTGAGGTACAGTCCGTTCATCTGCGGACGGACGCTGTCCGGTAATCAGTCTTCATCATTATACAGCCAGAGGGCGCCTTTGGAAGGATCGCCAGCGCCCTTCCGATACTGCCGGAGTATCCCGTCCGCGGGATGGTCCGGCTTTTTGACATGAGACAGCCTCTCTTTTATGACCTCATCCGGCACATCCAGGTGAATGATGCGGTTTTTCAGGTCGATGGTAATGATATCTCCGTTCTCCACCGCGGCCAGCGGTCCGCCCTCCCAGGCCTCCGGGGAAATGTGGCCGACACACGGTCCGCGGGTGGCGCCGGAGAATCTTCCGTCGGTGATCATGGCGGTTGTTTTATGAAGTCCCATGCCGACCAGCATGGCGGCGGGGATGGAAAGCTCCCGCATGCCGGGACCGCCCTTCGGCCCCTCGTAGCGCACCACAAGCACGCTGCCGGGCTTTACGGCACCGGATTGCAGATGATCTCTCACCTCTTCCTCCGAGTCAAATACGACGGCAGGACCGGTATGACAGAACATCTCCGGCTCTACCCCGCTCTGCTTTACCACACAGCCGCCTGGAGCAAGATTGCCGTGGAGAACGGCAAAGCACCCTTCGGGATACAGCGGGTCATCGACGGTATGAATTACCTCCCGGTTGATCGGGAAGTCAAAGCGGTCGAGATAATCCCGGAGCGTTGTTCCGAATACCATGGGCACATCCAGGTCCAGGTAATCCCGAATGGATAAGAGGGTTGCCCCCACGCCGCCGGCAAGGTGCCAGTCATTCAGATTGTATCTGGACGAGGGCTTGAACTTTGCAATCAGAGGAACATCCTTCTGGATGGCATCAAAGTCGGACAGATTGATATTAAGGCCCAGTACCTTAGAGATAGCCATGACGTGCATCACCGCGTTTGTGGAGCCGCCGGTGGCCGCAATATGACGGATTCCGTTCTTGATGGATGCTTCCGTCATGAACTCATGGGACGTCCGGCCTTGCCGGGTCAGCTCCACAATCCGCTCTCCCACATTCCGCGCCATCTTTGTCTTGGCCGCGGAGGCGCTTAGCATGGTGGTGCTGCCGATGGGAGCCAGGCCGATGGCCTCAGCGAAGACACCCATGGTATTGGCGGTACCGTACATGGAACAGGTGCCGCAGGAGGCACACATATTGCTGCGGTATCTGGAAAATGTCTCCGCCGAAATCTTTCCGGATGTGACGCTTCCCATGGATTCCTTCAGGTCACAGGTAACCCATGTCGCCTTATCATAGGGATCTTCATAGGGAAGCATGGCGCCGGCCGTGATAAACACGGAGGGCTTGTTCAGCGCCGCGCAGGCCATGAGCATGCCGGGAACAATCTTATCGCAGGAGCACAGGAAGACAAGTCCGTCATATCCCTGGGAATTAACCATCGCCTCGATGGAGGCGGCGATCAGGTCCCGCTGGGGGAGAATATAGTGCATGCCGAAGCCCTGTCCGTGGGCGTCGCAGGGACTGGGCACGGTAAACTCCACCGGTGTGCCGCCGGCAGCCCAGATTCCCGACTTGATGATTCCGGCCATTTCCTTAAAGGGCTTATGCCCCGGATTGCCGTCACTCCAGGAGTTGACGACGCCGATGACCGGATTGGCCAGATCCCTCATCCGGTATCCGGCAGATTCCATAAGGCCCACATAATAGGCCTCGGTAACCTCTTCTTTGTGGTTTCCCCGTATCTCCATAGATACTCCTTTCAAAAAAGCGGCTTCCGTGAAGCCGCTTTTTTCTGTTGCTATTAACTTTTCAGATTCCCCGCAGGGCCTCCGCCTGATCCGGATCCACCAGCAGGAACATATATTCCATATGCTTGCAGAACCAGTCCTGTGCGTAGCTGCAGGTAACCAGCGTGTGTTTCCCGTCCTTCCGGATGGTCTCCACCGTCTCCCGCATCATGCGAGCGGCGATACCCTGGCCTTCGTAGGAGGGATCCACCACCGTGTGTTCAATATTGACCAGGCCGTTTCCGGCTTCGGGGAAAGAGATATAGGCAATCTCCCGCCCGCTCTCATCTTCCACCCACACCCGGTTCGGTGAAGTGCGGAGCTGTCGTTCCAAATCAATCGTGGGCATTCGTTTAGTCCTCGTCTTTCAGACCGGCTTTCTCCCGGTTCTTTTTATTGAAGGCCTGCTTGACCTCGGCGAACTTCAGAATCACGTCCACGGCACCGTCATAGCCCAGAGCACTGCTGTTGATGCAGAGGTCGTAGCTCTTGGAACTGCCCCAGCGCTTGTTGGAATAATAATTGTAATAGCTGGAACGGCTCTTGTCCGTGCGGTTCATCACGTCCTTTGCCTTATCCTCGGAGATGTTGTACTTCGCCGCCAGATGACGGATCTTGTCCGCCTGATCACCGCGGATGAAAACGCTGACCACATTCGGATAATCCGAAAGTGCGTAATCCGCGCAGCGGCCGACGATCACGCAGGATTCTCTCTCAGCCAGACGCTTGATGGAATCAAACTGGGCCAGAAATACCTTGTGGTTGAGCGGCATGTCCATATAGCCGGATGCATTGTATCCGCCGACAGAATAGGTATCCATCACCAGGGAATACAGGAAGCTGTTGGTAGGCTTCTCGTCGTGATTATGGAACAGTTCCTCGCAGAGACCGCTTTCCTTGGCCGCCAGCGTCAGGAGCTCCTTATCATAACACTTTACACCAAGACGCTCCGCAAGCTTCTGTCCGATGAGACGTCCTGCACTGCCGCACTCGCGGCCGATGGTAATTACTAAGTTGTTTTTCATATTATCAGACCACCTGCCTTTCCTGGGTATATTATATCATATCTCTCACAAAAATTGTGGAATTGTTCTGAAAAATCAGGCGTCTTTTTTCTTTCGCAGTTTATCTAACAGCTCTTCGAAGTAGTCCGGCAGCGGCACGGAAAACTCCATATACTCCTTTGTTTCCGGATGGATAAAGCCGAGAACTCCGGCGTGGAGCACCTGCCCCTCGGTCTTATAGGGCTGTTTTTCCGGTCCGTATACCGTATCCCCCAGAAGCGGGTGGTGAAGGCTTG
>DMCD01000042.1:0-2038 GCA_003445895.1 Lachnoclostridium sp.
GGTCCGTCACCCCTTCGGTTTCCACAGTGAAGTCAATCTCTTTCCCCTTCATCTGTTCGGCAAACACGTCGTGCTGGACGTTCATCGCCTCAACAAGGTTCATGACCACGGGGAAAAGTTCCATCTTTCCGCTCTCGATCCGGCTCATGTCCAGAACATCGTTAATGATGCCCAGAAGCTGCTGCCCGGAGTTGTCGATCTTTTCCAGATAGTAATCCTTCTCCTCCGCGCTCGTCCCCTCCTGTCTCGCCAGGGCGGTAAAGCCGATGATCGCGTTCATGGGCGTACGGATATCGTGGGACATGCTGAACAGGAACTTGCTTTTGGCCCGGCTCATCTCCTCCGCCAGGATCTTCTCCCGCTCCAGCTCATCATGATGCTTTCGTACCAGTCCCTGGACATAAAACATCACCATCAGCCCCACAAAGGTCAGTGCAATCAGCAGAAAGCCGTTCTGCACGATGCTCCGGCTTTCCTCCTCGGTATGGGCCGATTCCAGAAGTTTCAGGCCGAACCACATCAGCAGCGAATAGAGAAGCAGCGAAAACAGTACCGTGCTGGACGTGGAAACGCCGCTGTAATCCTCGAGGGAGCTCTCCTTCATGGTTCTCCAGTAGAAAACAAACCCCAGAAGGCACCACAGCGCCAGCAGAAAGAATGACTGGGCACCCATGGTTTCCAGCATGGTTACCTTGGGGATCAGCTGGACGATGGCAAATGCAGCCGTTATCACGGTTCCCGTGATGCTGCTCACCACAATTCTTCTGTTGTTCTCCGCCTTCGCAAACCGGTACGCCGACGCGGAAGTGTAGCCGAAGCCCACTATGGCGCCGAAGGTGGTCAGCTCCACAAACCATTCCAGGGCATTGCGCCCCAGAAAAGAGATGGCAGCGGAGACGCTCATGATAAACAGACTGCAGAAGGCAGTACTCTTAAAGCGCGCGGAGATAATCCGGTCCTCCGCCATCGTGGAGAGGACTCTTGTCGTGGCCCGGTATGCCCCGATGATTCCGGTAAAGATCGCTGCCAGGGCCGTCACGGCCATCAGCAGAAGGCCCCCTCTTCCCATGATGCTCTGGGCCGCAAAAAAGGTGGGCACCGTCGCCACGCCCTCCAGCGCGTCCAGATTGGCAATATACTCCTGCCAGGACGGATAGCCGTCCGGCACGGAGGTAATACTGACGATGGACATGGCAGCATAAACAAATCCGCCCATCAGGATGGAAAGAATGATGATGCCCCGGGAAAGGCGGACCGGGAACCGGAAATGGGCCGTCTCCAGGGAGATGACATCAAATCCGACAAAGGCCCAGGGCGACAGGAGAACAATCGTCAGAATCACCGACGGTGATATCCCCCGCTCCTCCCCGAAGAAATGAAAGACGGATCCCGGGTCGATATTCGGCAGGCAGATCAGGGTGATGGCCAGCGCCCCCAGAAGAAGCAGAATGGCAAGCACCGTCTGCAGCCGCTGCAGCAGCGGTTTGTGAACAATAAACAGAAGTCCCGTGACAACCAGGGCTGTGACCGATATCATCACTTCACTGATGTAAATCTCATGCCCTGCCACAGCATAATGAAATCCCCTCTGCAGTACATTCCCGAACAGGGTCCTGCTCACCACAAAGAGAGCCGTCGCGTTCAGGAACACGATCGTCAGGTAGGAAAGGCTCAGAAACCAGGCGCATAAAAATGCGTGGTCTCTGCCGAAGGCCTCCTTGGTGTAGGTATAGACGCCTCCCGTTCCTGGCCTGCGCACCATGAGGTAGGCATAATTCATTCCGATGACCAGCATAATGGCCGCACTGACCGCCATCGCCACCACCGTTCCGCCCGGGCCGGCGATGGGGAGAAAGGTGGTTCCGGGCATGACAAAGGCCCCCCAGCCGATGATGCAGCCAAAGGCGATCGCCCATACATCTGTCCTGGAGAGATAACGGTCCATCTCTGTTTCTGGTGCCGCTGCGTGCGCTTTATGCAGAAATGAGCTCATATTCCGGAATTCCCTTTCCTTCTCTAACCCGATACAATCACAGAT
>DMCD01000042.1:2186-2719 GCA_003445895.1 Lachnoclostridium sp.
TTTTCAAAAAACATTTGACAACTTTTCCCGCTGGTGCTATAAAAAAGAAAACCGTTGAGGAAGAGTGAGTACATCTTTTCAGGTTTCTTCAGAGAGCTGCGGATGGTGGGAATGCAGTGAAACAGGACAGATGGAATGGACTTCTGAGGGCGAGCAGAAAAGGTTTTCCCGAGTATGTGAGACGGAGCGGGCACTCCGTAATCAAGGGCCGGCATATGTCAGTATGCGCTAAGTGGGCGTGATTTCACGTCAAGCCGGGTGGCACCGCAGGATGATTTGTTTATTCAGGATCCTGTCCCAGCAAAAACACTGGGACAGGATCTTTTTTTATTACTCTCCCGTCCCGAATCACTGACAGCGCCGGATACCTGTTCCGGCACGGAGATGAAAGGAGAAACAAATCATGACAAAGGAAATCAACCAGGCAGCCCAGACAACCCCGGCAGATCAGAAGATCCCTTACAAAATCTATCTTTCCGAGAATGAAATTCCCACCACATGGTACAATGTCCGCGCGGACATGAAGAACAAGC
>DMCD01000026.1 GCA_003445895.1 Lachnoclostridium sp.
ATCACGCAGGGTGTGGCCGGAAGTCCGCTGCCCAGGACAAACGCGGTCCGGAGCGATGTCCGGAAGCTTCTGGAGCACTATGACCAGCTGATTGACCTGGCCCAGGAGCTGGATGAGAATGAAAACGGCTTTTTTGACGCCGAGAATCAGCGGTATTTCAAACTGTTTTTAAACCGCATGGACCGGCTCTATAACACGGCGTCTTCCCTCCGGGATTACACGGTGCAGATTGGCGATCTCTATAAGGCGCACCTGGAGATGAAGCAGAACCACATCATGACCATTCTTACCGTCGTGACGACCATATTCATGCCGCTCACGCTGATCACCGGATGGTACGGCATGAACTTCCGTCACATGCCGGAGCTGGAAAAACCGTGGGCCTATCCGATGGTATTCGGGCTCTGTATTGTGATTATCATCAGCAGTCTGCTGTTCTTCAAAAAGAAAAAGTGGCTGTAAGGGGGAAATGTTATGGAATTCTGTATCAATGAGATGGCGATGCAGGAGGGGGATATCCTTTCCCATATTCGTGAGGCTGGGGCCCAGGGGGTCCCCTGCATGGAGATCGGAAAAGCGCACCTGATGAATTATCTGAGGAGCGGCGGAACGCTGGAGGAGGTCCGGCGGACCCTGGAAGAGTGCAGCGTAAAGCCGGTCTGCCTGAACTCCATCGAGAGCATCTCCTTTAACCCGAAGCGGGGCATGCGGGTGCTCCTGGAGATGAGCGAGTACCTGTTTTACTGCTGCAGAGCCATCGGCTGCGGCTGTGTGGAGGTCATCGGCTCCTTCAAGGTGCCCGCAGAGGCCCCGGAGGAGATAGAAGCGGAGACGGCCGATGCGATGGCACAGCTGGCGGATTTGGCAAAGCCCTTCGGGGTAAGGCTTGCCCTGGAATATATGGGCGTTCCCGCCAGCTCCGTGAAAACCTTTTCCCAGGCCCTTTCCATCGTCCGGAAGGCGGGGCGGGAGAATGCGGGGCTTCTGGTGGACACCTGGCACCATTATGCCGGAGGCGGAACAGTGGAGGAACTGAAACTTGCTGGTGGGAAAGAGATCTTCATGGTTCATGTCAGCGACTGCCCGGAACGTAAGCCCTTTTCGGCGGTGCGGACAGAGTGTTTTCTTCCCGGGGACGGGGTGATTCCCATAAAAGAGATGCTTCAGAGCCTCGGTGAAACCGGCTATGAAGGTCCTGTCTCGGCGGAGGTTATGGCGCCGGAGTTTCGTCACCTTGCGCCGACAGAATATATCCGAAGGACAAAGATGTCCGTTGTGCCGCTTCTTCCGATGCGGTAAGATTTACCTGACGGATAAGTGATGCAGAGGAGGTATGTATGGAGTTCAGAAAACTGGTTCGGTTTAAACAGCAGATTGAGGAAGCATGACAAGGTATCCTTCTGCGTCTATGACGACGGATACCGGAAAACGGGTGAAGGAATCCTAGGAGCATGCCGGCTGCCGGTATATGGCAGGTCTGCAGAAGACAGCAATCCGAAGATAACAATCGGGATATACGAAAAGAAGCGGCTCCCCGCGGGGAACCGCTTCTTTTATGTCCTGATGAATGCCGGGTAAGACTGCTTACATCGGCTTCTTTTCTCTGCTGCTGCAGGAGGCGCAGCCGCAGGAGCACTGTCCGGCGCTGCTGCATCCGCTGCGACCGCTGCAGCCCTTGCCGGAGATAGAATCTTTCATCATCTGAATGCACTTTCTGCCGCTGAAAAAGATAATCACGGCAAGAATCGCGATAACAATCAGATTGCCAAGGACAGGTGACATATCCTTACTTCCTTTCCTGCACAGATCAGGTATTGGCGTTTACTGCGGTAAGGTTCTGCACGGAATCATCCGGCTGATAGCCCTTGCGTACCAGGAGCCATACCAGGACGCCCAGAAGGACGACGGCGATGGCAGAGCCGATACCGAATCCGAATTCTCCGGCTGCCACGCCGCCCAGGTTGTAGGCGATGAAGGCAAGTACATAGGCCCAGAGGGTCATGTAGCCGACAGCGGCCAGAGTCCACTTTGTATTGTTCATTTCCCGCTTGATGGCACCGATGGCCGCGAAGCAGGGAGCGCAGAGAAGATTGAATACCATGAAGGCAAATGCTGCCATCGGGGTGTAATCTGCAGCGACACGGTCCCAGATTTCCTCACCCTCTTCGGAGAGCTCGGCCATCACAGGTTCACCGTTCTCATCGAAGAGCGGCTCGCCGGTCTCTTCATCGACTGCCTGCTCTGCGTGTCCATCGTAATTATACAGGACACCGAAGGTGCCGACAACCTCTTCTTTTGCCACAAGACCGGTTACGGTAGCCACGGTGGGCTTCCAGCTTCCGAAGCCGAGAGGCTTGAATACCGGAGCGACGGCACTTCCCACACCGGCAAGAAGGGAAGCATCCATCGGAGTGACATCCTCTTCCGGAACATCCATACGGGCGGCAAGATCTGTAATGTATTCTTCAGTGACGACGGTTTCATCTTCAAAGAGATTGTCCACCATGCCGAACCGGCCGTTCACGGTACCGAAGGAGCTCAGGAACCAGATGATAATGGAAGAAATCACGATAACGGATCCTGCTCTCTTGATAAAGGACCAGCCCCGCTCCCAGGTGGCGCGCAGTACGCCGACAACGGACGGAACGTGGTAGGGCGGAAGCTCCATGACGAAGGGAGCCGGCTCGCCGGCAAAGGCCTTGAACTTCTTCAGGATGATACCGCTCAGGATGATGGAGCCGATACCGATGAAATATGCGCTGGCGGCAATCAGCGGAGAACCGCCGAATACGGCACCGGCGATAAGACCGATGATCGGGAGCTTTGCGCCGCAGGGCATGAAGGTGGTGGTCATGACGGTCATCCGGCGGTCACGCTCATTTTCAATGGTACGGGAGGCCATGACGCCGGGAACGCCGCATCCGGTTGCCACGAGGCAGGGGATGAAGCTCTTGCCGGAGAGGCCGAACTGACGGAAAATACGGTCCATGACGAAGGCAACTCTTGCCATGTAGCCGATATCCTCAAGGATGGCGAGCAGCAGGAAGAGTACCAGCATCTGCGGTACGAAACCGAGCACGGCACC
>DMCD01000243.1:0-5640 GCA_003445895.1 Lachnoclostridium sp.
CGGCGGAAGCAATGGAAAAGGCAGAGACCGTAGAAGAGGAAGAAACCGAGCCGGGCGCTGCAGACGGCGGCGAGGCAGCAGTGCCGGATACTGCAGCCGAAAGCGAAGCGGCAGTGCCGGATGCGGACGAGGCCTTCTACATGACGGAGATTACGGATGCGCTGTTTGCCCGCATGGAGGGAAAAACCTTTAAGGCGGACTGCACCCTTCCCCGGGAGGATCTGCGGTATCTTCACGTTCTGCATGTGGACGGGGCCGGAGAGGTGCACGAGGGCGAGATGGTGGTGAATTACCATATCGCGGAGGATGTGCTGGAGATTCTCCGGAAACTGTATGAAGCGGGATATCCCATCGAGCGGATGCGCCTGATGGATGAGTATGATGCGGACGATGAGACAGCGATGCGGGATAACAACTCTTCCTGTTTCAACTTCCGCTTTATTTCGCATACAACAAGGGTGTCCAAGCACGGCCTCGGGCTGGCGGTTGACATCAACACCCTGTATAATCCCTATACCAGGGTGGCCGACGGCGTGCGGATCGTGGAACCGGCGACGGGAGAGGCCTATCTTGACCGGGAGGCGGATTTTCCCTACAAGATTACGGAAGGGGACCTGTGCTGGCAGCTGTTTGCGGAGCACGGCTTTATATGGGGCGGAAGCTGGAAGAACCGGAAGGACTATCAGCATTTTGAGGTACCGACGGATGTCATAAGACAGTGGTATCCGGAGTATTAAAAAAGGTTTGGGATCCAGACCCATGCATCAGAGGGAGGACTTGGATTATGAAGAAACAGGGGAGAGCTCTGGCACTCATGCTGGCTTTTATACTGGCAGCCCAGGCGGCAGCCTGCGCCGGCGGAGAGAATGGGCCTGCGGAGAGTACCCAGGCGGGAAGCAGCGCAGAAGAGAGTGCCGCCGGTACGGGAGAAGCCGGGACGGCAGAGAGCGGCGCTGCCGATAAGGAAGGCACAGAAGAGGCCGGCGAGGAACCGGAAAAGGTGGGGCTTCCCGCCGTGGGCGATGTGGTGGAAGGCTTTGAGGTGAAGGAGATCCGGCCTTTTGACATGATTGCCACGGATATCGTGCTGTTTGAGCATCAGAAGACGGGGGCGAAGCTTCTCTACTTTGCCAATGACGATACCAACCGGGTCTATGACCTGACGTTTCTCACCCAGGCCATCGATGATACGGGACTTCCCCATGTGTTTGAGCATGCGACCCTGAACGGAAGCGAGAAGTATCCTTCCTCGGCGCTGTTCTTCAACATGATCAACCAGACGTATAATACCTATCTGAACGCCTCGACCTACCAGGTCATGACGACCTATCCCTGCGCGAGCCTGTCCGAGGAGCAGCTTCTGAAGTATGCGGATTTCTATACGGACAGCTGTCTGCATCCCTGCGTGCTGGAAAAGGAAAGCATATACCGGGAGGAGGCCTGGAGATACCGGCTTCCCAATGCGGATTCGGAGATGACCATCGAGGGCACGGTGTATTCGGAGATGCTGGCGGCCTATAATCTGCACCGGGCGGCGGCTTACAATGCGGCCAGAACCATTTGCCCGGGCTCCTATGCGGGCAATGTCTCCGGCGGCGACCCGAAGTATATTCCGGACATGACCTATGAGATGCTCCGGGATTATCACGAGAAGTATTATCATCCCTCCAACTGCCTGGCCGGCCTGTACGGAGATTTTAAGGATTATACCGCCTTCCTGAAGCTGCTGAATGAGGCATTTGCCCCTTATGAGCGGCAGGATTTTGTGCTGGAGGACCCGGGGTATAAGCCGATTGCGGAATCGGTGGAGAAGGAATTCACCTTCCCGGCGGAGGCGACCTCGGATACGGCAAACAAGTCGGAGATTTACTATGAGATTCTCTGCCCCGGCTTAAAGAAGGACAGTGAACAGCTGACGAAGGTCACGATTCTCACCGACCTCCTCGGTCAGGAGGCGTCTCCTCTGGGACAGGCGCTGAATGAACAGTTTCCGGCTTCCACCTACAGTGTCTATGTAGAAAATGAGATGCCGGAGTCGGCGCTGGTATTTACCCTCTCAGAGGCCAATCCGGAGGATGCGGCACCGTTCAGGGAGACCATTGACCGGGTTCTCTCTGAGGTTTCGGAGACCGGTTTTTCCGACGGATTTGTGGATGCCCAGGCGGCTTCTTCGGAGCTGGCCGCAAAGCTTGCCAGGGAGAACACCTCTCTGGGAACGGACCTGATTCCAAACTTTATGTATGAGTATGCCTGCACCGGCAGTCTCTGGAAGTATCTGCAGGATACGGAAGCGGTGGAGCAGATAAGAAGCTGGCATGAGGCGGGAGAGTTCCAGACCGTTCTTTCGGGAATTCTTGCCGAAGAACCGGTGACGGCCCTTGTGACCACCAGACCGGAGCCGGGTGCAAAGGAAAAGCAGGACAGGGAGCTTGCGGCACGCCTTCAGAAGGTGAAGGCCTCCATGAGTGAGGAGGAACTGCAGGATATCATCGCAAGAAGCAATGCGGAGAAGGAGACGGAGGACGCCTCGACCTATGTGGCACAGCTTAAGGGCGTGGATGTGAAGTCTCTGCCGGAGGAGTACCGGACCTATGAGGTTTCCGATGAGACCGATGAGAAGGGAATCCGGCATATGTCCGCCGAGGCGGAGGTGGACGGCGTGGGCACTCCGACGCTGATGTTTGACGCTTCGGGCCTTACGAAGGATGATCTCCACTGGTTTGCCCTCTACAATCAGCTGGTCGGCCTGATGGATACCTCTGAGCACCGCTGGCAGGAGCTTTCCGAGCTGCAGAACCGGTATCTGAACGGGTTCCAGTTCGGATTGGCCCTGGTGCCGAAGTATAAGACCGAGGAATTCAAACCCTACCTGAATGCGTCCTGGACCACGGCGGAGGAGGACCTGGAGGAAGGATACGCCCTGCTCGAAGAGCTCATGTATGACACGCAGTTTACGGACAGCGCAAGACTGCTGGACCTGGTCCGCCAGGAAAAGAACAGCTTCCGTGCGGATGTGACACAAGCCCCCTATCCCATGCTGGCAAGGCAGGCCTTCGGCTCTTCGGTGCCCATGTATGCGTACCGGGATTTTGCGGACGGCATCTGGTATTATCATTTCCTCTGCCAGACGGAGGAGGAGATGGAGAAGGATCCGGCCTATGCCCGGGAGAAGCTTCTTGCCATCCAGGAGTACTTTAAGAACAGCTTCGGGGCCGTCTCTTCCTATGCCGGCACGGCAGATGGCATAAAGGAGAACCGGGCCGCCGCGGATGCCTTCCTCGGAAAGCTGGAGAATAAGAAGGTGGAGCCTGCTTCCTGGGATTTTGTGAAGCCGGCCCGCTGGGAGGCCCTGATTGCGGATCTTTCCGTGCAGTTTAACGGTGTGGTCTGCGATTATAAGACCGCCGGACTGGAAGAGTATTCCGCGGACATGGATGCGCTGGCCTCCCTTATCAGTGATACCTATCTGATTCCGATGCTTCGGGAGCAGTACGGAGTATATTCGCCGAATATCTCGTTCAATGACTATGGCGTGCATATCCTGGCCTACCGGGATCCGAACATCCCGGAAACCTTCCGGGTGCTGGAGGCTCTGCCGGAGTTTATCCGGGACATGGAGTTTACCCAGGAGGATATTGACGGTTATATCATGTCCGCCTATGCGGGCCTGGCGCAGGAGCCGGGACAGCTTGGCGGTGCGGCGGGTGCCATAAGTGACCGGATGGCCGAAATTCCGGAGGATCAGGTGCTGACCGACATGCGGCAGATGAAGACCCTTACGCCGGAGAAGGTGAAGAGCTATGCGGATATGTTCGCAAAGGTTATGGAGGACGGCTTCCGCTACAGTGCGGGCGGCGCTTCCGTCATCCGTGCAAATTCTTCGCTCTTTGATGAGATTCTGAATCCCTTTGCAGGGGAATAGGATTGTGGTACAATTGACAGTGGATTAAAGCATTGAAGTGAATTATGCCGATGGAAACCCAGGAGGTAGCATATGGAACAGCAGATGTTTTCCAATTCCAGCATTCTGGCATGGCTGACCTATTACGCCGAGCATACCCAGGTGGATCTGGGCCGCATCAAGATTCTTGATATTACCAGAAAGAATAAGAATGTTATTCCGACGGTGGAATCCCACAATTCCACCCTGATTTTCACGGAGGCCGGCCACCCGGATATTTTCTACCGGATGTGGGCAGCAGGCCTGGGCGACTGCACCGTCTGGTACAATGAGGGCAGCGATCCTTCCGGTGAGATTCTGAATAAGCCCATCCGGGAGATGATCAACCGGGGCATCAATGCCTCCGCGGCCATGCTCATCATCAACCCCAATGCCCGCTCGACGTCGAAGATCGGCATGAAGAACATGAACTTCCGCCGGGGCTCCGTGCGCTATGTGGGCAGTGAGATCCGCGCGGTGATGCTCTCCAAGATGCATGTGGATCAGGCGGATACCATCTGCGTGATCAGCGGCGAGTCCATCGCCGTGGAGGCGGCGCTGCAGGCACCGGAGGGCGAGGTTATCGCGGTGGAGTACAACCGCAATGACCGCCGGACCCTGGAGGAGAATGCCCATGAATTCGGCCTTCACAATATCGAGATTATCGACCATGTGGACGATGAGACGCTGAAAGACCTTCCGGCACCGCGCCTTACGATGCTGGTGGCTTCCGCCAGCATGGAGCAGGAGATGGAATGTCTGCTCCGGAAGAATCCCCATATGGAATTCATGATTTATACCCTGGATTTCCAGTGCGCGGCCGGAATGCCTGCGGTCTTCGAGCGGTATGGCATAAGCGACTGTGAGATTATCCAGATTGAGGTGAGCAAGCTGAACAGCAAGAGAGAGTTTGTCTCGGAGCCGGCTCCCTGGATTATCACGGGAAAGGCATAATCTGCGAATTATTTCAGGAGAAACGAGGCATCGGAACCAATGACCCGCAAACAGATTATACTGGCCTGGCTGAGGTACAATCTCGGCCTGGTGATTTATTCCTTCGGCGTGTATTGCACAATACACGCCGATATTGGCGCTGCCCCCTGGGATGTCTTTTATCTGGGACTCTCCGGCACGCTTCACACAACCTACGGCGTAATTTCCCTGGCAACCGGCGTCCTGGCGGTGGCTCTGGATTTGTGGATGGGAGAGAAGATCGGCTTCGGCACCCTGTTTGATGCGGTGTTTACCGGCTTTTTTGCCGATTTCTGGATGTACCTCAATCCGGTCCGCCTCCTGGAAGAGACACTGGGGCCGGTTTCACAGGCCCTGCCGTCGCGCCTTCTCGTGATGGCGGCGGGACTGTTCATCCTCTCCCTGGGGACCTACTTCTGCATGTCCTCGGGACAGAGCTGCGGGCCGAAGGATGCGATGCTTATCGGTATCGGAAAGCGGCTGAGAGCATTTCCCATCGGCGTGGTGCAGATTCTTCTTCAGGCGGCCGTGCTTTTCATCGGCTGGACCCTGGGAGGACCGGTGGGAATCGGGACAGTGATGGCCGCGGGTCTCGGCGGAACGGCTATGCAGATTGTCTTTCATCTGCTGCGTTTTGAGCCGAGAGATACGGTCCACTACGACCTGATAGAGACTGTGCGGATGCTGACCGGGAAGGCGTAAGATGCCTTGCCATACCCGGGTCTCTC
>DMCD01000243.1:5763-6428 GCA_003445895.1 Lachnoclostridium sp.
CTGTCCATGGCCATCTTCGGCACCATCGGCCTGTTTGTGAGGAATATTCCCATTCCCTCGTCGGAGATTGCCCTGTTCCGGGCGATTCTGGCGTCGGTACTGCTGATATGCTGGCTCGTCATCCGGAATAATCCGATTCCCTTCCGGCAGATCTGGAAGGAGGTTCCCTTCCTGATCCTCTCCGGCGTGGCCATGGGCTTCAACTGGATCCTTCTCTTTGAGGCCTATAAGTACACGACGGTTTCCCTGGCGACGCTGTCTTACTACTTTGCGCCGGTGATTGTGACGGCGGTATGCCCCATCCTGTTTCGGGAGAAGCTCACCCGGCTGAAGGTCATCTGTTTTCTCATGTCCACCCTGGGCCTGGTACTCATCACGGGAATCGGGGATGTGTCGGGCACCGGCACCCACGGAAAGGGAATTCTTCTGGGCCTCGGGGCCGCGGTTCTCTATGCCTGTGTCGTCATTACCAATAAGTTCATCCGGCATGTGAGCGGGATTCACCGGACTCTTCTGCAGTTCCTGGCAGCAACGGCGGTTCTTCTTCCCTACGTCATCTTAACGAACGGGATTACCTTTGCGGGAATGGATAGAAAGGGCTGGGCATGCCTTATAATCCTTGGCGTGCTGCACACCGGCATTACTTATTGTATGTACTTCTCGGC
>DMCD01000038.1 GCA_003445895.1 Lachnoclostridium sp.
CTCATCAAGCTTTCGGACGAGCCGGGCTGCGATTTCGGCAAGCATGTAATTCCCTACTGCCATGAGCAGGGCGAGAGAATCTTCGCCTATGAGTTCAACGGCTACTGGAAGGATGTCGGTACTCTGGGATCCTACTGGGAAGCAAACATGGAACTCATTGATATCATTCCGGAATTCAATCTGTATGAGGAATACTGGAAGATCTACACAAAGAGTGACATCATTCCGCCGCAGTATATTTCTGCCGGTGCGAGTATAGAGCGCAGCATCATCGGAGACGGTACAGAGATCTACGGCCAGGTCGTAAACTCTGTTATCGGCGCCGGGGTGACTGTAGCGGAGGGCGCAGTAGTGCGCGACTCCATCGTTATGAAGGGAAGCACCATCGGAGCCGGGTGCGTGATTGACAAGGCGATTATCGCCGAGGACGTCACCATCGGCGAGGGCACCCAGGTCGGCGTCGGCGAATTTGCCGAGAGCAAGTACGACAAGAAGGTGTACCACGACACCCTGGCGGTCATCGGAGAGCGTTCCGTTGTGCCTGCCGGAGTGAAGATTGGCCGCAACACCGCTATTTCCGGTGTTACGGAGCTTTCAGACTATCATGACGGAGAACTCGCAAGCGGAGATTATATTGTAAAGGCAGGTGGCATGTAATGAGAGCAATCGGTATCATATTAGCCGGAGGAAACAGCAAACGAATGAAACAGCTCTCTCAGAAGAGAGCGATTGCTGCTATGCCGATGGCCGGCAGCTATCGCAGCGTCGATTTCGCGCTGAGCAACATGAGCAATTCACACATTCAGAGCGTGGCTGTACTGATACAGTATAACTCCCGTTCCCTGCACGAGCACCTGAGTTCCTCCAAATGGTGGGACTTCGGAAGAAAACAGGGCGGAATGTTTGTATTCACACCAACCATCACTTCGGAGAGCAATGACTGGTACAGAGGCACAGCGGATGCCCTTTACCAGAATCTGGACTATCTGAAGAAGAGTCACGAGCCCTATGTTGTCATCGCAAGCGGGGACTGTGTCTACAAGATGGATTACAACAAGGTTCTTGAGTATCACATCGAGAAGAAAGCGGACATCACGATCGTATGCAAGGATATGGGACCCGAGGAGGATGTTACCCGCTACGGCCTGGTAAAGGTCAATGAATCCGGGCGCGTCACCGACTTCGAGGAGAAGCCGATGGTAGCGACATCCAGCACAATCTCCTGCGGTATCTATGTCATTCGCAGACGTCAGCTGATCGAGCTTATCGAACGCTGTGCTGCCGAGGATCGGTATGACTTTGTTACGGACATCCTGGTGCGCTATAAAAACCTCAAGAGAATCTATGCTTACAAGTTGGATACCTATTGGAGCAACATTGCATCTGTAGACGACTACTACAGGACAAATATGGACTTCCTGAAGCCTGAAGTGCGGAACTATTTCTTCAGAGAGTATCCGGAAGTTTACACGAAGGTGGATGACCTGCCTCCGGCAAAATATAATCCGGGCGCGTCTGTCAGCAACAGCCTTGTTTCCAGTGGTTGTATCATCAACGGGACGGTTGAGAATTCGGTGCTCTTTAAAAAGGTCTACATCGGGAACAACTGCGTGATAAAGAATTCAATCATATTGAATGACGTCTATATCGGGGACAACACGGTAATTGAAAACTGTATTGTCGAGAGCAGGGACACCATCAGAGCAAATACTTCCCATATCGGAACACCGGAGGATCTCAAGATCGTCATTGAGAAGAGCGAGAGATTTACGCTGTAACTCTCCACTTCCAAATAATACTAACAGAAGGGGGAGACGATATGCAGATTACTGACGTTCGTGTCCGAAGAATTGACAAGGAAGGGAAGATGAGAGCGATTGTCTCGGTCACCTTCGACAACGAGTTTGTTGTCCATGACATCAAGGTGATTGAAGGCGAGAAGGGCCTGTTTATCGCTATGCCGAGCCGCAAGGCAGCGGATGGGGAGTACAGGGACATTGCTCATCCTATCAACTCTGCCACACGCGATATGATTCAGAATATCATTCTCGCGAAGTACGAAGCAACTGCCTTGGAAGAGATTGAGGCGGAAGCTGAATAGTCACTAGACAGAAACAACGGGTGCCGTACAGGCGCCCGTTGTTTCGTTTCTGCCCGGCACCGGAAATGGCAGGATCCCGGTATATAAAGGGCGAATCCGAAAAAGTTCCTTGACAAAAGATGCGGTTATATATATAAATAAAAAGTACGCGTGAGGCGAAATGCGCTCACAGCTTCCGCGATATGGCGGGCATTGTCTGTTCAATTATCGCAAACATAATTAGGAGGAATCATTCGATGAATAAGGCAGAATTTGTAGCAGCTATGGCTGAGAAGGCCGGTCTTTCCAAGAAGGACGCTGAAAAGGCAGTTAAGGCATTTACTGAGATCGTTTCTGAAGAGCTTGCAAAGGGTGAGAAGATCCAGCTGGTTGGCTTTGGTACCTTCGAGGTAGCAGAGAGAGCAGCAAGAGAGGGCAGAAACCCGAGAACCGGCGAGAACATGGCTATCGCTGCTTCCAAGACTCCGAAGTTCAAGGCCGGCAAGGCTCTGAAGGATCTTGTAAACGCATAATTACGTACAAGATATGAGACTGGACAAATACTTAAAGGTTTCCAGACTGATTAAACGGAGAACCGTGGCGAATGAAGCCTGCGATGCAGGCCGCGTACTGGTCAATGAAAAGCCCGCAAGGGCATCCCTGGCCGTCAAGGTCGGAGACATCATTGAGATTCAGTTCGGCACACGGTCCGTGAAGGTAGAGGTTACGGATATCGCGGAGACGGTCCGGAAGGACGACGCGAAGGAGATGTACCGGTACCTGTAAAAGACAAAGAGGGCGCTGCGCAGGCAGCGCCCTCTTTGCGCATAAGGGCCGGAGAGCGGCCGCCGGGCCTGCCTGCGCAGACATGCAGCGTTCCGATTGTAAGAAATCCTTAATTGCATTGTCCCTCGGGATATTTTATTATAAAAACAGCACGATCGTGCGAGGCATCTATGCCGAAGAAGGGGATGAGAGCTGTGTCAGAACGCAGACAGAAAAAAAAGAAGAAAGAAAACCTGAACAACAGGCTGGCGCTGATCGGCATTACCCTGGTCGTATTGAGCCTGGCCGTGACAGTCCAGGTAAAGGGCAATGAGCTGCGCAGAGCGGAAAAGCAGCTGATTATCCAGGAACAGAACCTGGAAGCGCAGGTGAAGGCGGAGGAAGAACGGGCCGCCCGGCTGGAAGAGCAGCGCGTATATGTGCAGACGAAGGAATATATCGAGAAGGTGGCAAAGGAGAAGCTGGGTCTGGTGAACCGGGGCGAGGTTATCCTGAAGCCTTCGGAAAAGCAGTAGAAATGCGATAAAAGAAAGAACATGTACTCCGGTGGCGGTGTTTTCCGCACCGGAGTACATTTGTATCAGGGAGGTCTGATGACAGGCAGGGACCGGATGACGGAACGGGTGCGTTCCTATATGGAAAAATGGAATATGACAGAGCCGGGGGATACGGTTATCCTCGGACTTTCGGGCGGGGCCGATTCGGCGGCCCTGTTTGCGGTGCTGCTTGAACTGAAGGACGCGATGGGATTCGCGCTCCGGGCAGTGCATGTGCACCACGGCCTGCGGGGTTCTGAGGCGGACAGAGACCTGAAGTTTTCCAGGGAGCTCTGTAAAAGAGCCGGCGTGCCCTTCCTGGCGGAATATATCGATGCTGCCGGGGAGGCAAAGCAGGCGGGACTTTCCGTGGAGGAGGCCGGCCGCATCGCCCGGTACAGGATTTTCAGAAGAGAGCTTCTTTCCTGCGGGGGAAAAGGAAAAATCGCGGTGGCCCATCATGCGGACGACCGGGCAGAGACCGTCCTGTTTCATCTCTTCCGGGGGACAGGCCTCCGGGGGCTGGGCGGAATTTATCCGGTCCAGGGGGATATCATCCGGCCGCTGCTGTCTGTGCAGAAGTCGGAAATTGTGGAATTTCTCCGCGAAAGAGGACTCTCCTGGGTGGAAGATGCCACCAACCGGGACCAGGAATATGCGAGAAACTATATCCGGGGAACGATTCTTCCGGGGGTGCAGGAGCACGTGAATGCCCAAGCCTCAAAAAACATCCTCCGGACCGCCAACTTTGCGGCGGAGGCGGACGGATACTTCCGGCATCAGGCAGAAAAAATGCTCGACCGGATACCGCCTGTCAGGAAGGAAGGGGCGCTGGCGGCTCTTCCTGCGGAGTCTCTGCTGGCGGAAGAAACCATCCTCCGCGGCTACCTGGTTCGGGAGATGCTGCTCCGTGCGGGCTGTCCTGCAAAGGATATCACGGCCCGGCATATTGCCGATATCCTGGACCTTGCCGGAAAAAGCACCGGAAAGGAGATTATGCTGCCCGGCGGCCTGCTGGCCCGGAAGAGCTACGGGCTGCTGGTGCTTTCTGAGGCTTCGGAGAATGGCGCAGGCGGGGAGGAAGCATCATCCCGGGGACTCCCGGAGGATATCGCGGGACGGTTTTCCTTCCGGCTCGTTCCGAGGGCAGAATGCGGGAAAATTCCGGATGCAGAGTATACGAAATGGCTTGATTATGCTACAATAAAGGATGCTTTATCGATTCGAAGCCGGGAAAAGGGCGACTATATCTGTCTTGCGCCGGGGGTGCGCAAGTCCATTCACCGCTTTATGATCGATGAGAAGATACCGGCCGCCGAGCGGGACCGTGTGCCGCTTTTAGCTGACGGAAACCACATTCTCTGGATCGTGGGATACCGGATAAGCTGGGGGTGCCGGATAACAGAACAGACAGAAAACGTGCTTCAGGTGTGCTATCAGCCAGAGGGAGGAAAAAACATTGGGTGAGAGAATCAGAGTATTGCTGACAGAGGAAGAGGTTGACCAGAAGATCCGGGAGATGGCGGATCAGATCAATGAGGTATACGGAGATGAGCCGATTCACCTCATCTGTGTGCTCAAGGGAGGCGTATTCTTTACCTGTGAGCTGGCAAAGTATCTGAAGGGACCGGTTTCCATGGACTTCATGTCCGTGTCCAGCTACGGATCCGGAACGACAACCAGCGGCATCGTGAAGATCATCAAGGACCTGGATGAGCCGATCGAGGGCAAGAACGTGCTGATCTGCGAGGATATCGTGGATACCGGCCGGACGCTGGCATATCTCATCGAGATCCTGAAGCAGAGAAAACCGAAGGATATAAAGATCTGCACGCTCCTGACCAAGCCCGAACGCCGGGAGAAGGCGCTGGAAGCAGACTATGTCTGTTTCTCCATCCCGAACAAGTTCGTGGTGGGCTACGGTCTGGATTACGACCAGAAATACAGAAATCTTCCTTATATCGGCGTTGTCGAATTTGACGACTGATACCGGACGGAGGAAGTAGGGAGGCAGCTTTGAAACCAAGACAGTCCATGGGCGGCGGCGTCAGCCTGCTGATACTTGTGATGGTCCTGTTCATGATGTTCAGCGTCAGGACCCAGAGAATGCAGCAGGACACCACCGTCAATTTCCCGCAGTTTGAAAAGATGTTGTCGGAGGGGGAGATCTCCTCGGTGGTCATCCGGCCCAACCGGGAAATCCCGACCGGAGAGATTGATATCGTGACGAAGAACGGGGAGCGCCGGACCTTAAGCGCTCTGGATACCGGAGAGGTGGAACAGATGCTCCGGGATTCCGGCACAGAGTACCGCACTTCTGCCATCCGGCAGGAGAACTACATGATGTCGGTGATTCTGCCCATTCTTCTTTCTGCGGGAATTCTTCTCTTCTTCTTTACCTTCATGAATGCGAGAGCCGGAGGCGGCGGTGCCAACGCCAAGATGATGAACTTCGGCAAGAGCCGCGCCCGGATGACCCGGAACAGCAATGTGAAGTTTTCCGACGTGGCCGGGCTCAAGGAAGAAAAGGAGCAGCTGGAGGAACTGGTGGATTTCCTCAGAGCGCCCCAGAAGTATACCAGCCTGGGCGCACGGATTCCGAAGGGCGTGATCCTGGTGGGCCCGCCCGGAACCGGCAAAACCCTGCTGGCCAGAGCCGTGGCCGGGGAGGCGGGCGTTCCCTTCTTCTCCATCTCCGGTTCGGATTTTGTGGAAATGTTTGTCGGCGTGGGCGCATCCCGTGTCCGCGACCTGTTTGAGGATGCCAAGAAGAATGCCCCCTGCATCGTGTTTATCGATGAGATCGATGCGGTCGCCCGCCAGCGTGGTACCGGCATGGGCGGCGGCCACG
>DMCD01000141.1:0-2103 GCA_003445895.1 Lachnoclostridium sp.
CCATCAGCACCTTTTCCGGATGTTCCGAAAGAAGGGTCTTGGTCAGTTCCACCTGGATGCGTTCTCTGCTCACGTGAACCAGGTTCGGCGCGATGTCGGAAAGGGCCTTCCAGGTCTCATTCTCGATGGAAAAATCCAGCTGGGCAGAAAAACGGATGGCCCGGAGAATCCGGAGGGCATCCTCCGTAAACCGCTCCTTTGCCGTCCCCACGCAGCGGATCACCCTGTCCTCCAGATCCTGTATGCCCTGAAAGGCATCCACCACGCCCGTCTCCTCCGAGTAGGCCATGGCGTTGATGGTAAAGTCCCGGCGCCGCAGATCCTCGAGGAGGCTTTCGGTGAATGTCACCTCCGCCGGATGGCGGCCGTCCAGATAGGCCCCGTCAATCCGGTAGGTGGTTACTTCATAGCCGACATGGTGCATCAGAACGGTCACGGTACCGTGCTCAATTCCGGTATCGATGGTCCGTTTAAAGACCTGTTTTACCTCCTCCGGTTTCGCCGAGGTGGTGATATCCCAGTCTCCGGGCGTGCGGCCAAGCAGGGTATCCCGCACACAGCCGCCGACGGCGAAGGCTTCATGCCCCGCCTCCCGGAGCTTTCGTATGATATAAGAGACGTCCGCCGGCATATCCATACGGATATCCCGGCGCTCGTCTGCCCTGTTTCTTTCAGTCCCTGTCATTCTCCGTAAGTCCTTCTCTTTGATGTGGCCGGAATTCCCATCTCATCCCGGTATTTCGCAACGGCTCTCCGGGATACGCCGAGACCTTCCTTCTCCAGCATGTCGCAGATTTTCTGGTCGCTTAAGGGCTTTTTCCTGTCTTCCCGGCCGATAATCTCCCGGATGCGTTCCTTCACCCGGTCTGTCGCCACCGTCGTTCCTTCCCCGGAGGTAATGCTACCCCGGAAGAAATAGCTCATCGGGTAGACACCGTAGGCGCACTGCAGGTACTTTCCCTTCACGGCACGGCTCACCGTAGACTCATGAACCTCCAGGGCTTCCGCCACGTCCGCCATTCTGAGGGGCCTAAGCGCCTGATTTCCGTGCAGGAAAAACTCCTTTTGGAACAGAAACAGCTGTCTGGAAATCTTAAGAAGCGTACTGTTCCGCTTTTCGATGCATTCCTTCACCCACTCTGTCTGGCGGATTTTCCCGTTCAGGTATTCCACCACTTCTTTGTCTTCGCTGTCATGGCTGAGGTTCTTATAGTACTCATTGACCCGGATTCCGGGATACAGCCGCTCATTCAGCAGGATATCGAAATGGTCTGCAAACTTGATAAAAATCACGTCCGGCGTGATGTACTTAAGCTGCCGCCGGTCGGAAAAGGAATTGCCCGGCTTCGGATTCAGCTCCCGGATGGTCTTTAAAGCTTCCGCCAGCTCCTCCATGTCGGTGCCGCAGCACTTTGCCAGATAGGGCAGCCGGTTTGCCGCGATGTCCTCCAGATGGTCTTTTATCAGACTTTCCAGAAGCGGCGTGAGAATTCCGCTGCGCTGTGCCTGCAGCAGCAGACATTCGGACAGGTTTCTGGCCCCCACGCCTGCCGGATCCAGCCGTTTGATGATGCTCAGAAGGCGCTCCACATCCTCCGTGGAAACACCGTAGGCCTTCGCGATATAATCCGGATCCTCCGTCATATATCCCCGGGAATCCAGGCTCTCCAGCATGAAATCCAGAATCTTTCTGTCCAGCGCCGGGAATTCCTCCTGCATCAGCTGGGCGCGCAGATACTCTGCCAGACTCTCTCCCTCATCCACGCGGAAATTGAAGTCCTCCCGGTCGTCTGCATCTGTATCGGCACCGGAAAAAGAGGTGTAGCTCCGATCCTCGTAGGTATTCAGCCACTCCTCAGTCTCCTGTTCTTTCTTTTTGTCCTTTTCCTCCTCCGGTGCCTTCTCCACAATGTCCACCACCGGATTTTCCAGGGCCAGTTCACGGATATAGCCCGCCAGCTCCTGGGCATTCATCTGCAGAATCTGTGCCGACTGAATCATCTTCTGGGACAGAATCTGCCGCTGTTCGGCCTTCAGCCCGAACTCCATGGAATGATAGAGCGCCATAGTGTCCGCCTCCCCTGAAACTGCCATTTCGCGCAT
>DMCD01000141.1:2265-5013 GCA_003445895.1 Lachnoclostridium sp.
AAGAGGCTGCCGCACCGGGCTTATCTTTTGCCCGGCGAAGCAGCCTCAGAATGATCCTTTTTCGATTAATTAATATGCCTTGCCCCAGTAGACCATCTTCACTGCCGGTTTTCCGCAGACGACACAGTTCTCTCCCAGTTTTTCCTGTGCAAAGGGCATGCAGCGGGAAGTGATGCCCACCTCTTCCTTCAGGCGGTCTTCGCACTCGCGGCAGCCGCACCACATGGCACGGATAAAGCCCGGCTTGTTGTCCGCGATATCCTTGAGTTCTTCAAAGCTGTGCGCATCGAAGGTCATCGCCTTCTGGCGGGCAAGTGCGCGGTCGTACATATCCTGCTGCATCTGTGCCAGGGCCTTCTGCACTTCATCTGCCAGGTTGTCCAGAGCAACCGTTACCTTCTCGTGGGTATCGCGGCGCACCAGAACGGCCTGTCCTGCCTCAATATCCTTCGGGCCGACCTCCACGCGCAGCGGAATGCCCTTCATCTCGCAGTCCGCGAACTTGTAGCCCGGTCTGCGGTCGGAATCATCTACCTTCACACGGAAGGCGGACAGTCTCTCCTTCACATCCTCCGCAGCGGCAAGGACGCCTTCCTTCTGCATCTGGATGGGAACAATCATGACCTGGGTCGGAGCCACGTTCGGCGGAAGAATCAGTCCGTCATCATCGCCGTGCACCATGATGATGGCACCGATCATGCGGGTGGTCATGCCCCAGGATGTCTGGTTGACATACTTGAGTTTATTATCTTTGTCCAGATACTGGATCTCAAATGCTCTCGCAAAGCCTTCACCGAAGTTATGGCTGGTGCCGCACTGCAGGGCCTTGCCGTCGTGCATCAGTGCCTCGATGGTGTAGGTTGCCTCGGCGCCGGCGAACTTTTCCTTATCGGTCTTCTGGCCGCGCACCACCGGAATCGCCAGATACTGCTCCGCGAAATCCGCGTAGACGTTCAGCATCAGCTCGGTTCTCTCCTGGGCATCCTTATAGGTTGCATGAGCGGTGTGTCCCTCCTGCCATAAGAACTCTCTGGAACGGAGGAACGGACGGGTGGTCTTCTCCCAGCGCACCACGGAGCACCACTGATTGTAGTTCTTCGGAAGGTCGCGGTAGGACTGAACATCCTTCTTGTAGAAGTCGCAGAACAGCGTCTCAGAGGTGGGACGTACGCACATCCGCTCTTCCAGCTTCTCGCCTCCGCCGTAGGTTACCCAGGCAACCTCGGGAGCAAAGCCCTCCACGTGATCCTTCTCCTTCTCCAGCAGGCTCTCCGGAATGAACATCGGCATATAGACGTTCTCTACGCCGGTCTTCTTAAATCTCTGATCCAGCTCATGCTGAATATTCTCCCAGATGGCATAGCCGTAAGGCTTGATGGCCATGCATCCCTTGACGCTTGTATATTCAATCAGACCCGCCTTGATGACAACGTCTGTGTACCACTGCGCAAAATCCTGTTCCATGGAAGTGACAGCTTCCACCAGTTTTTTATCATTTCCCATTGTTTTCTCCAATCTGCCTCAAAGTTTTCGGTCTTTTGAGTTTAGCCCATGGCGGCTTCTTTGTCAAGTTTGGAGGGTACTCCAGCCCATGGGATTCTGTGCATCTTCCCCGATGATTTTTATGTTTCACCGCGTCAGTATAGCAGAGTGTCGTCAAAAAATCGTCGTCTCTCACAGAACCTCTCTCCGGTACCGCTCCACGAATTCATGGAGAAGCTTTGCGGTCATGCCCCAGATGATAATCTCTTTTCCTTTCAACGGAACCCGGTAGAAATAGGCTTTTGTTTTCGATCCGCGGAAAGGGTAGGACTTTCCGCCGGGGATCAGGTCATAGGGGTAGTCCTCCCCCCGCACCTGAACCAGCTCCACCACGTGGGCTTCGGGTTCATTTTCCAGAAACCATGCAAGGGGCACGGTGAACACCTCCGCCACTTCCTCCGGATCAAAGGTTCCCCCGTATCCGGACAGCTCCCCCAGGTAGGACCAGACGGTCCTCCCGCCGTGGGCGCCCATCTCATGCATGGGAGAAAGCACGCGGATCTGCTTTTTCTTTACCAGCAGCTCTTCCATGCACTCTCGGACGGCCGCCTCTCTGGGCGTCTCTCCGGCTTCTATGGCGCCGCCCGGAAAGCAGACCTCCCCCGGCTGGGCCACATGGCCAGCCCGGATCTCAAAGAGAATCTCCGGACCGCTCTCTCCCGGCACCAGCAGGATCATCACCGCCGCGCCTCGCCGCTCATCCCGGTCAACCCGGACCGGTGCTTTCCTGCCCCAGTCCCGGTGCATCCGTTCTGTAATATCGCTCATTGTGTATACTCCCTTTCCGGACGTTTCCGACCGCTCCGACTCGATGGTCTCTCTAATATCCCGTCACCCGGAAACTGCTCTCATGGTAATCCACCGGGATGGTCTCCGACTCAACCCTTTCGATGTATATAAAACGCCCCCGGGACAGCTCTTCAATCAGGCGGTAAATCTGTGCCTCTTCTCCCTGCACTTCCATCTCCACCCGCTCATCCCAGAGATTTTTCACCCATCCGGTAAGACCCAGGGACTGGGCCAGATGTCTCGCCTGATAGCGGAACCCGACCCCCTGAACTCTTCCGGAAAATATGAGATGCTTCCGCAGAATCATGATCTTATCTCTCCTTCCGCATACAAAGATGCCGGAAATCTCCGGAAGATACTGTGACCCGGCACTATCGAAAAGGACATCCGCTTTCCGGTCACCGGATGGATAAAGCT
>DMCD01000141.1:5156-5316 GCA_003445895.1 Lachnoclostridium sp.
CTCTGGAAGAAAACTGCACCCGGATCTGATGATGTCTTCCGGTCTTCAGATGAATGCGGAGGAGGGAAATGCATCCGTCCTCCCCTCCCTTTCCGGAAGGCTCCCCGGACAATCCCTCCGGAATACTCTCCAGAAGCTCCCAGGAAAGCTCCGCATATTT
>DMCD01000240.1 GCA_003445895.1 Lachnoclostridium sp.
CTGAGGCACAGCGGCCACCGCTGCGGTAACCCCATCATCCGCCTTTTTCCGAAGAATCAGGCTTCGGTCATCGAACCCCTTTGCCTCCTCCGGCAGTTCGCCGGAAAACTGCTCTGTCAGGGCCAGAACCGCCGCCCGCTCGCAGACATTGCCGATGCCTACGGTCTGTCTCACAAAATCGGAATTGCTGTAGGTTCCGGAAACATTTTCCAGTTCTTCTGCAGAATAGGTGAGAAGGGGAAGCCTCCACCGTGCAGCCAGGTCCACCAGGGCCGGCTCGTCTCTCTTCCGGTCAATGGTTGCGATACCGGAAAGCTCCAGAAAGCTTACCTTTGCTTCCCGGAGTGCCGTTTCCGCTGCTTCCCGCACCTGACGGTTGGATGCACCTCTCCGGCAGCCCAGTCCCAGAACCGCCCGTCTCGCCGCCAGGACAAGAAGGCTGTCTTCTGCGGAACCTTCTTCTTGGGTTGCTTCTTCTTGGGCTGCTTCTCCTCGGGTCGTTTTTCCTGCAGTTTCTTCATTGCAGGCTTCAGATTCGCCTGTTCCATACTGCAGGCGCCATGTCCAGGTTTCCTCCGCCTTCCGGAGAAGGGCCTTTCCCCGTTCGCCTGTACCGTCTGCGATCACGATATTATACTGCTGGGGTTCCTCGGGGGAAAGCTCCGGGGGCATGTCCCCCAGGATGGTCAGTTCGCTGAAGAGTCCCACCCGTTCGCCCCGGAGAATGGCTGCGGAAATACCTTTGGCCGTCTTCAGGTTCAGTATTGTGAGCTGATTCTTTTTCGCAAACACATCCACCGCGAAGGCCTGCCGCAGGTCTGTGGCCGTGGTGATGACCGGCACTGCTCCCAGGATTTCCGCTGCCAGCATGGCGAGATCATTGGCTCCGCCCAGATGGCCCGACAGAAGGGGAATGACAAACCGCCCGGCCTCGTCGACACACAGTACGGCCGGGTCCGTCTCCTTGCTTCTCACCCACGGGGCGATGGCGCGGACGGCAATGCCTGCCGCACCTACGAAAATCATCGCATCCTTCTCATAGAAATGCTGTTCGGTGTACTTTCGGAGACTCATCCGGATATCGGCAAATGTCTCCGCCTTCACCGTATGTCCTGCCCCCAGCAGGCCTTCCTTCAGCTTCTCTGCGGTGATTTTTCCCCGATCCGTAAAGCTTATCATGCATATTCCTGCCATCAGCCGCCGGTTCCTTTCCTGTTTCCAATCCGGTACTCCGTGGTAAAGGAGGGATCATAGAGCTTTGACCTGAGATACCCCTTCTGGGCCACCGCATCCCCCACGATGATGATGGCGGTTTTGGTGAGTCCCTCCTTCTTCGCTGTTTCCTCCAGCGTTTCTACTGTGCACAGCGCATATTTTTCCTCCGGCCAGCTGGCCTTATATACGATGGCCGCCGGCGTATCCTTCGGATAACCGCCCGCGATCAGTTCCTCGGAAACCTTCCCGGTCATGCCGGCGCTGAGGAACAGCACGATGGTGGACTGGTGAGCCGCCAGAGCGCGGAGATTCTCCCGCTCCGGAACCGGCGTTCTCCCCTCGGCCCGGGTGATAATCACGGTCTGGGAAATGCCGGGCAGCGTATAAACCAGGTCCAGGGCCGCCGCCGCACCGGAAAAAGCGCTGACGCCGGGGCATACTTCATAGGAGATGCCCTTCTCATCCAGGATATCCATCTGCTCCCGCATGGCGCTGTAAAGGGACGGATCGCCCGTGTGAAGACGGACCGTCATGCCGCCTTTTTCCTCCGTCTCCTGTATTCTTACGATAACCTCTTCCAGCGTCATCTCCGCACTATTGAAGATATCGCACCCCTCCTTCCGCATGTCCAGAAGCGCGGGATTCACCAAAGAACCGGCGTAGATAATGCGGTCCGTCGTTTTTAAGAGCTCCGCTCCCCGTATTGTAAGAAGGTCCGGGGCTCCCGGCCCCGCGCCGACGAAATATACCATAGTTTTCTCCGTTCTTACATTTCGCTGAATTAAGGACACCGCCTTGTTTCTGTCGGACCGCATCCTTTAACTCTGTCTCTGCGACAATTTATCCGCCAGGTCATTCGCACCCGCCGTCATACCGACGTCACCACTTCCGGTAAAGATAATGACCTCTGTGTCCACCCTATAACGGTCTTCCAGAATGGTTTGTATCTTTTCCGCGGCAATCTCCAGCGTTCTTTCCAGAATTTCCTGTTTCCGCAGGGTCTCTGCCGCCTCATCCGTAGTGTTCATCGCAAGCAGTGTTTCCTGCAGTTCCTTCGGTGCGCCGGCTTCCCGTGCGCAGTCCGCCGTAATCTCCATCCGGTGGTCTCCGTACTTTGAGTGAGTATTGAGAATTCCTCCTGCCACCTTAATGAGTTTTCCCATATGGCCGGCAAACAGCACCTGTCGGATGCCTTCTTCCGTGAACATCCGGAATGTCTCTCCCACGTAGTTGCTGCAGGTAACGAACTGTTCCGGGTCAAGCCCCAGTCGTTTCTTCAGAAAGTCTGCACCATAATTCCCGGGAGCGACGGCAAGAATCTTCTGCCCGCCGGCTGCCTTGACCCGGATATCCAGCCGGATGGTCGCAAGGAGCGCATCCTCGCTCATGGGCCGGACGATGCCTGTAGTCCCCAGGATGGAGAGTCCCCCTTCGATGCCCAGCCGCGGATTAAAGGTCTTTTTTGCCAGTTCCTCTCCGCCGGGGATGGAGACGGTTACTGTGACCGGCAGG
>DMCD01000071.1 GCA_003445895.1 Lachnoclostridium sp.
CCAGCGCCATGGCGACAGCACCGGCCAGCGATGCGATAAGAGCCCCGTTCTTTGTCTTATTTTTCTTGTAGATGAAGCCGGCCACGCCCACAAATACCGCGCCCAGCAGGAAGTTCGAGAGCTCTCCCACGGCGAAGCTGCCGGAAAACATGACGTGAATCAGGTTTTTCACAAACTCGATGGCGACGCCGCACACCGGGCCCAGAGCGAAGGCGCCGACCAGCGCCGGAAGGTCTGAGAAATCAAACTTGATAAAAGGCGGCATAAACATGGGTACCGGGAATTCCAGCAGCTGCAGGATAAATGCCACACCCGCCAGAACGCCCGTAACCGCAACGGTCCGTGCCTTGTTGTCCGTATTCTGTGCCCCCTTCGGCGTCATATTCTGCGCACTCATGATTCATTAATCCTCCCCGATTGCAGATGATTCCCGATTGTAGCATGAATTCTCTTCTCTTACAAGTCTTGCCTGTATTCTCATAATATCCGGGCCTGCATTCTGTCACCCGGAGGCAGAAATTCCCCGCATAAGCATTTCTTCCTTACGCATCCGCAGAAGCTCTCTTCTGGCCACCAGGATGCAGAGGAAAAAGCTCAGGATATCCGCCCAGGCCTGGGTCATCTCCACTCCCGCAAGTCCGAAGATCCGGGGAAGTATCAGGATGAGGGGGATAAAGAACAGGCCGTTTCTCGCCGATGAAGTCAGTGACGCCGCAACTCCCCGTCCCATGGACTGCAGCATCATATTGGTCAGGACGATGGTGGCCAGAAGCGGAAGGGCCGCGGCCTGCCACCGGAGCGCCACTGTACCCACGGCGATGACCTCCGGGTCATTTCGGAACCAGGTGATGATGGGTCTTGCAAAGATCACGCAGATTGTTCCCGCGATGGTCATCAGGACCGTTCCCACCTTCAGGCAGTAGAAATATCCCTCCCGCACCCTGTCGTAGAGCTTCGCCCCGTAGTTAAAGGAACAGATGGGCTGATATCCCTGGCCAAAGCCGATAAGCACGGAGGCTAAAAGCATCAGCGTCCGGGTTACGATGGACATAGCGGCGATGGCAAAGTCCCCGCCGTATTCTCTCGCAAAACGATTGAGCAGCAGGGTGGAAATCGCTGCCAGTCCCTGACGGAACAGAGACGGCATGCCGCCGTTTACGATCTGGGCGATATTTGCGCCATTCATCCGCACGTTGGAGGCCTTCAGATGGATGTTCTCTCCCTTGCTGCTTCCCACAAGAAGTGCCAGAAAGCTCACTGCCTGGCCGGAGATGGTGGCGATGGCTGCGCCCCGGATCCCCAGGCCGAATACAAACATCAGAAGGGGGTCCAGTCCGATATTCATGACGGCCCCGCACATCAGTCCCACCATGGCGTAGGTGGCGCTTCCCTGAAAACGGAGCTGATTGTTGATGACAAACTGGCCCACCATGAAGGGCGCACCCATAAGAATAATCCGCATATAAGCCACGGTATCCGCCCGGGAGGCGTCCGTTGCCCCGATGAAATCCGCCAGATTCTCGGCGAAGACATTGCCCAGGACGGCAACGGCAAGGCCGATGGCGAGTGCCAGCGCAAATCCGGTGGCTGCCATCTCCTGGGCTTCCTTATTCTGTCCTGCCCCCAGCATCCGGGAAAGGCAGTTGCCGGAACCATGTCCGCAGAAAAACCCCAGCGCCTGGATAATGGCCATCACCGAAAAGACCAGGCCGACAGCCGCCGTCGCCTCGGTGGAGATCCGGCCCACAAAGTAGGTGTCCGCCGAATTGTAAAGCCCCGTCACCAGCATACTGATGATGGTCGGAATGGCCAGAGGCCAGATGAGCTGCCGTATAGGTGTCTCCGTGAGATAGGCACGCCGGTCGGTTTTCGTCTGTCTCATAGAAAAACTACTCTTTCTTTTCGTACTTCGGGTCCGAAACTCTTCCCATGAAGAGAATCTCATGGGCCGTCTCATCCACAATAAGGAATGCAAAGGTGCTGTCCGCAACCACCCGCTTCACCACCGGCTCCTCGAGCATGGCCGTTTCATTGAGTACAATCGCCGTAGCTGCCGCGGCCTCCGTGCCCTTCTCATCACAGCGGATAAAGGTTCCCTGGATGACATCGTCCGCATAAACCGGCGCAAACCGGTCAAAATCATGGGTCTGGCTGTTAAATGGTTCCTCAAGCCCCTGTTCCATGAGGACATCCCGGAGGCTTGTCTTCGTCTCCATCTCAAAGCAGGGAACGGTGTATTCTCCGTCGGTATATCCTTCCAGGTACCCGTAATCCGAAAAATCCGCCCACTCAAGAAGCTCTTTGTCGCTCTTATTGCTCATCCAGAGGTCAACCTTATCTTCGGTGCTGTCCTCCCGGTCGCAGATGACCACCATGGAATACCGGTGCTCTTTCTCAGACTCTCCATCCACCGGGTCGTAGGGAAGACGCAGAATATCCACCGGTCCGTCCTCCTTGATATTGCTCAGGAAAGCTTCGCCGCTGAAGGCGGGAACCTCCTTCTCCCCGTTCCAGAGCATCTGGTATTCATTCGCATCCCAGTGCAGCAGGAAATAGAGGCAGTTCACCAGAACCGCCCGGGTATCCTCCGTCACCGTGCCGGGAGCCAGCAGATTCTTAATCCGGTGCTCGGTATTCTCCTCGACCCAGCCGTTGATCTCCGATACGGTTCCGCTTCCGAAGGTTCTAAGGTCCACATCTTCGGTCCCCAGCACCTCCGGGTGAATGAGACCGCTCTCCATGCCGCGGTCATTCACGAAGGCCTTATTCACCGACTTTACGCCCACGCCGTCCTTAAAAACCATCTCCGCGTCCACCGCGGCCATCTTTTCAGCTTCCCCGTCACCGAACCCGAAGAGCAGGTCCATCTCCCGCTTCGACTCTCCGTCAGCGGCGGGGTAGAGAATCCGGAAGGCATTCTTCAGGCTGTAGGGGCTGTACATAAAGTCCCCTTTCAGCGCCGTCAGATGCCGGAAAGAATCTGCCATCGTATTCTCCGATACGGCGGCAGGGTCCATCATGCCCGGTCCGTCCATGATCTGCCCGGACTCCTCCGGCGCCGTACTTCCGGCCGTGGCCCCCTGGGCAGAACCACTCGCGCAGGCAGCCATCACGCCGCCCAAGACTGCCAGTATAGCTGCCGTCACACGTCTGCGAACAATATGCTTCATGTTTCCTCCTGTTCTGAACGGCCTTCCGGTCGGTTATTCCACCCAGAAGATGCGGTTCTCTTTCCGGGGCTCCGCCTCCGGCAGCTCTCCCGCCATACGGCCGAGTGCCAGAAACGCGATTCCCTCATACTCGCCTTCCACGCCCTGTTCCTTCAGAAACTCCTTATATTCGTCCAGTTCGAATACATTGCGGGCGCGATGAATCCAGCAGCTGCCCCATGCCGCTGGCCGCGTAGAGTCCGGACTCCGCAATCAGGTCCAGCTTCTCCCTGTCCGGCAGCTCCGGCAGAAAATTCCGGATACTTCTTCTTCTCTCCATCGCACGTATAATCGCATTCATGTCATTCTCTCCCTGTTTTTGATATCAGTATGATAAATCAATTATAGCACGCTTTTCCGATTTTGCAGTGTTTTCTCAGGCCTTATGATTTGCCGGTGCGTAGGGACATCGTTTTCCGATGCACTGGGCATTCTCCGGAATGTATTTACAGACAATCTCCGGCATCTCCATACCGATTCCCAGCTCGTCTCTTACAAACTCCGCGGCGCATTCCATGGCCAGCCAGGAATTTCTCTTGCAGCACCGGGGACCGCCCACCTCGGCAATTCTGGTCAATGCCTTCGCCGTCATCCGGTGGGACAGGGCGTAGGGTTCATTGGTCAGCGGCGTGGATTTGGAGATAATGGAGACAAACATGCCGGTACTCAGCCCCGCGCCGCAGGCGCCCCAGAAGCCGCAGGCGCCGCCGGGAACACTCTTTCCCCGGTTCATCATCTCCATGAGCATATGCTCCAGGTCGATCTCTCCTCCCGCGTTCTTATAGGCCGTAAGCAGAGCCGCCCCCACCATCACATGATGCTCCGGCCCGTGCATGTGGCAGAAGGGCGCATCCATCATGTTCCCGAGGATCTCCGCGGGATTCTTTGAGGTTTCCTTCATGCACATGCCGATAATGGTATCCAGACCCTGCATGTGGCATTCATTGCACACATAGTGTCCTTTGATGCAGCGGGTTCTGCTGAGCTCTTTTTTTCTGCAGATGGCGCACCGCATCATCTTCGCTTCCTCCAGATATTCCAGAGGCTCTTTGCAGATCAGGCATTCGTCTGCCATGGCAGTTCTCCTTTTAATATGTCATGTCCGAGCACTGCAGAAAGTGCCCTCGAAAGATCCTTTTCATCCTCCGCCAGAAGAATCCGCATTATCTCTCCTCCTCCGCACTCTCTTCAATCAGCTTCCGTATGGTCTGCATGGACAGATCGCAGGCAGCCAGCTCATCGGCGCAGCGCTTCAGCTCGGCCGTGATGAGTTCGGCATTCGCAATATTTTTCTTATAATGCAGCCGGTGCTCCAGGCTTGCCCAGCTGTCCATGGCGATGGTGCGGATCTGTACCTCGGCATAGAATTGTCCCGGCGTCCTTCCCTCGATGTCCGGCCAGGGAACCTCTGTCTCCAGAAGGATATGGTAGCTGCGGTAGCCGTTTTTCTTCGCATTCCGGATATAATCTTTTTCTGATATCACCCGGCACCCCGGAAGATTCCGGATCCACCCTGCGCACAGATAGATATCATCCACAAAACCGGTTACCATCCGAATGCCGATGGCATCATGGATCTCATTCTGATATAGAAATGACTCTATCATGAAATTGTGAAGATTCCGTGGTTTTGGCGCAGAACTCTTCCGTGTTTCCGGGAGGTTTTGCAGAATTTCTCCCTCTGTCAGCCTTCTGTACGGTACGATACCTTACCTCCGACAATCACTAAGTAAATCCCCTTCGGCGGTATCCCGCAGACATCCACGCCGAACCGGGCCATGTCTTCGATGGTATCCGGGTCAAACAGAACCAGGTCCGCGTCTGCTCCCTCGGCAATTTTCCCTTTCCCCGCAAGGCCGAAGCGCTCCGCGGGAAGGCTGGTCATCTTCTTTAACCCCTCCATCAGAGAAAAAAGCTTCTTTTCTCTTACAAATTCGCCGAGGATCCTGGCCGGGCTTCCCGCGCCCCGGGGATGGCCCAGCAGATGGCCGTCCGGCGTCTTCCGCATCTGTCCGTCGCTTCCCATCATGCAGTAGGGAAGCTTATAGGCTGCCTCCACGTCTTCCATGGGCATGGCGTTATGGCAGGCCACCCGGACGGGCACCGAAGACTTCCGGAGTTCCTCATAGAGTTCCTCTGTGCAGTATTCTCCCGCGTGCTCTCCCGTCAGGATCTCCACGTCTTCCACGGAGAAATTAAAGTTCTCGAACCCGTCGTCAAATACCGCCGACTGCAGAGTTGTCGCCCAGGCGTTGCAGGGATACATGTCACAGGAGATATCTCCCCCCGACTCCCGGATGGCGCGCTCTGTGTATGCCATCACGCCCTCCCCGTAGAGGTTGGCCGCGATGTGTGACAGCTCCATGCGGACCTGCGTGTCCTTTTCGAGAGCAAACATTTCCCCCAGGGTCTCTTTTGCTTTCTCCGGGAAGTCCCACCGCATGTGGAAGGTGGCAATCCGGTCATATTCCTTTATCACCCGGCAGAGGGCCAGTTCCTCTTCATAGCAGGTTCCCGGGTCATACTGCAGGCCGAAGGAGATGCCCACTGCCCCCTCTTCCAGCGCTTTTTCAAGGAGACGGCACATCTCCTGTATCTGCTCCCCGGATGCTTTGTCATAGGCCCCGAGGCCCACAAGACGTCTCAGCGTGCAGTTTCCCATGAGGGTTCTGCAGTTTATGGGAAGCCCGGCATCTGCCACTCCTTTATAGTATTCCGCGATATCCGGCGAGGACATGCCGCAGTTTCCCGTCACGATGGTGGTCACGCCGGTTTTCAGCGAAGACTCTGCCATCTGCGCCGGCAGCAGCGCGTGGGTGAGGTCCGAATAATCATCCTCATGGGCATGGATATCAATAAATCCCGGCGCCAGCACAGCGCCTCCGGCGTCGATCATCTTCTCCGCTTCCTGTTTTTCGGTTCCGATATATGCGATCTTTTTGTCCCGGACTGCCACAGCGCCGATCCGGTCCGTCCCGGAGGCGGGATCCATAATTCTTGCATTATATATGCAGAGTTCGTACATAGGGCCTCTCCTTTTCCGATATTTTTCAGATATTGGTAAAACCTAGTGTACACCAAATTGCATCACAGCGCAAATCAGCTCCCCCCACAGGGGTTTCTTTTTCCGAAATATGAATTTAGGCTTGCATATTTATACTTTTGTGATACAATGGAGCGCATAATGCAGTGTGCTAATCTGCTAATTTGGCACCGTGATAACGCATTAACGTACTAAACTGTCAAGGGAACGGAAATTATGAACAGGGAGTTATTAAACAAGACATTTCAGCTGATGCTTCAGAATACCGTGGTGACGCTGGAGCTGTTCTTTGCAGCTCTTATCCTCTCCATGCTGCTGGGGCTTCTTCTCGCCGTCGGCCGCCGCTCGAAGAATATTGTTGTCAGCGGCATCATCCGCCTCTATCTTCTGGT
>DMCD01000246.1 GCA_003445895.1 Lachnoclostridium sp.
CAAAACAATGGAAATAGCGGGGTCAGAAGTGGGACAGAATACATCTTGTCCAATACAGAATAGGGATTTTGGGATGTATTTCACTCTGACATGTCGTGAGAGTACAGAATAATACATCTCAGAATGTCCTGCTGAAGAAAGCAGAGATGTGTTCACAGAAACCGACCCTTTAATACATCCTGGAGGGGTTCAAACTCCGGCTCTCAGGCTGGATTTTTCCCGCTGGAAAAGGCTGCCACACTCATTACAGTGCGACAGCCTCTTTTTCTAATTACTCTTAAACTCCTGCAATATACCCCTTCAGCGCCCACTGGTAGGTCTCCAGCGCCTGCTGCAGGTTCATATCCGCTGTCTCCAGCTCAATCTGTCTTGCTGCCAGGGAGTTCTGCGCATTCAGATACTCCAGGTTTCCGATCATGCCCAGCTGCAGCTTGGTGTCTGCGATGGACTGATTCTTCGTCTCGGTGGCCAGTGCCGCCTCCGCCGCCTGCAGGGCGGTCTGATCCATCAGCACCGTATTGTACATGGTCCGCACCGAAGACCGGATGCTCTGCTCCTGGTTTGCGATGGTCCGTTCCATGTTCTTCCGCTCCGTCGAGCCCTCCGTCATGTTGGACAGGAGTCTCTTGTTAACTTTCAGGGAAATGCTGCTGTCAACGGCCGTCTGTGCATCCACCTCGGGATTCATTCCCGCGATCAGTGCCCGGTTGGCCCTGGGCAGGTCCTGAATCTCCGGCTGGTCGTTGTACTTCCATCCGGTGGCCAGGCACAGCTGCTGCCGCAGGTTCTCCACATTTGCCTCCGCGGAGGTAATGCCGGACTGCAGGGACTGCACGGAATTCTGCGCCTTCAGCACATCCGTTGCCGTAGCCATGCCTACCGACTGCTGCCTCTGGGTCATCGCCAGAGACTGCTCCGCCAGCGCCAGATTCTGCTTCAGGGTCGCGATGGACTTCCGGGCCAGGTTGTAGGAAGCAAAGAGTCCCTGGGTCTGCACGATAAGCCCCGTCTGGGTATTCTGATGTGCCAGGGCCTGGGTCTCGCTGTCTTCGTAGCTGGCATCTGCCGCCTGTCTGGTGGAGATGGAGGACTGTTCAATCATGGCCGCCGCTGCCATCAGGGAGGCATAGGAGGAGCTCATGCTGGAAATCTGCTTCTGTGTGGCGGAATCCAGGGTCATCCCCACGGCCATGCCGCTCATCATCTCCAGCGCATCCTTCATGGTGTCCGCGGTATCCCGAAGGCCTTCCGCCGAATCCTCCATGTCGTTGGCGCTGTCATACTGATTCTGCCGGATTTCATTCTTATTCTTGACGGATCTTCCCTGCTGATAGGTGCCCTGATTGTTCAGATAGTGGGGATTGTACTCCTCCACCAGCATCTGCAGCTCATCGTATTCCATGACATTGTCTCTGAGCCTTGCCCAGGTTGCCTCATCATGGGCAAACTGCGGGTTTTCCGCCAGCGCGGTCACAGGTGATGCGGCCGCACACGCCAGGCTCAGCACAAGTGCTGCCGCACGATATCTGATTCTTTTCATTCGTTCGCCTCCTTAGGGGAATCCGCTTTAATAAGAGGATTCCGAGATAAGTCCGTGCATCGCCCAGTCATAGTCCTGCACAGCCTTTACCAGCGCCAGTCTCGCGCTCTCATGCGCCGCCTTCGCGTTCAGATAGGACATCTCCGCATTCAGATACTCCAACCGTCCCATCATGCCCAGGGAATTCTTCCGGTTGGCCGCATTCATATCATTCTGCGCCGCCAGCCAGCTGCTCTCGGAAGCTGCCAGTCCCTGCTGCTTTGCCTGCACCTCCCGGTACAGCTTTTCCATGGCGGCCCGGATGGTCTGCTCCGACACGTCAACACTTCTCTTCTTGGACGCCCGGTTAACCGCGCCGGCGGCGGAAGCATTCTTGATGCTCCGCAGGTCATAGTTCGTTCCGATGGCCGCTTCCGCATCGGTCTGCGGATTCATGGCGGCGATCCTTGTGATGTCCGCATCGGGAATCGGTGCAAATTCCACCAGGTCGTCCGCATTCCAGCCGAGAAGAACCTGAATATTCTGCCGCATGGTGACAAGGCCGGACGAGGCCTGCTCCTGTCCCTTCATGGCCGAAAGCAGTCCCTGCTCCGCCGAGAGCACCTCCGCCTGGGAGGCGAGTCCCGCCGCTGCCAGCCGCGTCTGCATGTTCACATTGGCCTGGGCCAGCTCCACGGCCTTGTCGGCCACCGCCGCCTGGGCCTGCACCGTCTGGTACTGAATCACAAGATTCTCCACCACGCGGACCAGGGATCCCCGCACCTGCAGAAGGGTATTCTTCTGGGCGGTGGGCAGCTCCCCGTTGGTCATCTTCTGGGCCTCGCGGCGCAGCGCCTGGGACATGGCGCGGTACTGCTCGTAGAGCACCCGGTCATCTTCCTTGATATCCTTTGCCTCTTCCATCAGGTCCGAGGCCTCATCGGTCAGACGGCCCGCGGCGTCCGCATTGAGAACCGCGCTGCTTATGGTGCTTCTCGTATTCCGGTAGGTCGGGTTGAACTTCTCGACTCTGCCTGCAATCTCGTCAAATTCCAGAACATTGTCTGTAAGCCTTGCCTGCAGCGCCGCATCCTGCTCCAGCTCTTCGTCCGTCGAACCGGGGCCCGCTGCCAGCGCCGGCACCGCCGGCGTAAGGCAGAGCAGAACCGCCGCAAGAAGAGCGCCTGACAGACCCTTGTATTTTCTCATCAAAAGCCTCCCGCTGCGCATGCCGCAGCACACAGTCATCAGTCAAGATCCGGGAATTCCTCCTTGTGGCCTCCCCGGTTCATCACCTTGTAATATACCGGCAGCATCAGGAGGGAAAGCAGTGTGGATGCAAAAAGTCCGCCCACGTTAACCATCGCAAGACCCTGCATAACTTCGCCGCTTCGTCCCAGGCCCAGGGCCATCGGTATCATCGACAGCACCGTGGTCAGCGTCGTCATGAGGATCGGGCGCAGTCTCGTCGCTCCGGCCTCAATCAGTGCCGTATCCACATCCATCGTATTCTTGTAGAGATTTGCCGTATCCACATAGAGGATTCCGGCATTTACCACCGTTCCGACCAGCATCAGGAATCCCAGAAGGGACGTCATACTGATAGAAACGTCAAAGAGGAACAGGGAGCCGAAGACGCCGATCAGGGAGAAGGGGATCGTCGTCATAACCATGAAGGAGAACTTCGGGGACTCGAACTGGGCCGCCATGACGACAAAGACCAGGAAAATAGCGGTCAGAATCGCCTTGCCCAGGGAGCCGAACTCCTCATTCTGCATCTCCATCTGCTGGTTGCCCGCACGCTCGATGCCTGCAATCAGGTTCGGCGCCACGGTCTCTTCATAGATCTGTGCTTCCAGCGACTTCTTCTCCTTCTCGGTCACCGCGTCGGAGAAGGAACCGCTGATGGTCACCCGGTATTCCCGGTCGTCCCGGATAATAAAGGTCGGGCTGTCCTTGAAATAGATGTCCGCGATATCCGTCAGCGCAACAGAGCTGCCGGTCGGGGACTGCAGGACGATTCCCCGCACCTTGTCGATGGTGTCATACTCATCGTCGGCGTATTCCACCATGACGCTGACATCATCACCGTCCACATCCAGGGTGGTGGCTTCCTTGCCGCTCAGCATCATGTTGACGGTACCGCCCACCTGGGCTGCCGACAGGCCTTCTGCCTGGGCCTTCAGCGGGTCCACCTCAATCTGGATGACCGGCGCGGAATTCTCCAGCGTGGAGTGAATCTTGGTCACCTCCGGTCTGGCCTTCAGCGCCTCCACCACATTGGCCGACACTTCCTTCAGATCCTCATACTGGGTGCCGGTGAGAATGTATTCCACATCGTTGGTGGTGAAGGAGGACATCTGGGTATCCGATGCCATCTTCAGGGAAATATTGGTGTCTGGAAGCGCGGTCAGATCCGGCTTCCAGTCATTGATAATCTCTTTGGTCGAGCGCTTTCGCTCATCCTTCAGGTAGGCCGTCAGGGTCGCATCGGAGCCCTGGGAAACGGAAAGGCCCGTGCTTCCGTAGGAAAGCATGTAGGACTTTACATCCTCGTCGGCCGCAACATAAGCCTCGACTTCCTGCAGAATCTCGTTGGCCGCCTCCACGGTAATACCGGGCCTGAGGCCTACGGTAACCTGCACCTGTCCGCCGTCCGTCTCCGGCATCAGCTCCGTGCGGATCTGGGTTGCCAGTCCGAAGGAAACGATCAGAAGCAGCACGCTGGCCAGCATGACCGCCTTCTTCCGCGGAAGAATCTTCTTCATGATCCAGCGGTAATCCTTCTGCAGCTCCGCCACCATGCCGGAAAGCGGCGCATTCGTCTTCTCTCTCGGCCGGTACAGGGTGTAGCAGAGCGGTACCAGCGTCATGGCGGAGATGAGGGATGCCAGCATACAGAACACGATGGTAAAGCCCAGAGGCTTGAACATCTGTCCGGAAAGACCCTGCATCATGGCCAGCGGCAGGAATACGACGCAGGTGGTGATAGTGGAACCGATGATGGAAGCCAGCACGATGCCGCTTCCCTCCAGCGCCGCCTGGTGGAATTCATTGAATCCCTTTCCTTCCGTGGCGCGGAAGCAGCTCTCCAGCACAACGATGGAGTTGTCTACCATCATGCCGACGCCGAGTACCAGGGCGCCCAGGGTAACAACGTTCAGGGAAAAGCCCATGGCGCTCATGGCAATCAGAGCCGCCAGAATGGAGAACGGAATCGAGGTTCCGACGATCAGGGATGCCTTGATGTCTCCAAAGAACAGGAAAATGATAACCATGGAGATAATAACCGCCGCCACCATGGTCTTCATCACCGTTCCGAGGGCCGAGTTGATGGAATCGCTGCTGTCATAGACCACGACAGCCTCCAGGTTCTCATTGCCCTCCTTCAGGCGGTCAATGGTCCGGAGCACGTCCCGGGAAAGCTCCGAAGCGGAGCTGGAATCCTGCATGTGAATTCCCAGGGCGATGGTGTCCTTGCCGTTGTAGCGGCCGATGCCCGACGCTTCCTTAAGGGATGTGGTGACATTTGCCACATCTCTCAGGTAGATGACATCGCCGGAGGCGAGGGTGATGGGAACATCCTTCAGACGTTCCATGTTATCGAACTCTACGCCGGTGCTGACCGACAGCTTCTGGTTGCCGACCTTCACCGTACCCGCCGGATAGGACAGGTCCGCCGAGCCCACGGCCGTCGCAAGGGAATTGAGACTCAGGTGGTACTGCGCCAGCTTCTCCGGCATGACCTCCACCTTGATATACTCTTCCTGTCCGCCGCTGACGTCGATGCTGGCGACGGAACCCAGCTTTTCCAGCTCGGGCACTACATTGTTGTTTACATAGTTATACAGATTTGCCGCCGCATCATTGTTGACGGCGATGGTCATGGACGCCATGGAGTTGATATTGAACTCCACGATCGTCGGGGTATCCACGTCATCGGGCAGACTCGTCTTCACCGCATCCATGGCCTTCTTTAAGTCCGTGTAGGCCTTGTCCATGTTGGTGCCGTACTCGTACTGCAGAAGAATAAAGGAAACATTCTCCATGGAGTAGCTGGTGGTCTGCTTGACGTTATTCAGAGTGGACAGATCGTCCTCGATCGGCTTTGTGACAAGCTCGCTCACATCCTCCGGAGCCGCGCCGGGATACATGGCGTAGACGACCATCATCGGCAGCTCCATATCCGGTGTCAGCTCCAGCTTGGAGGACAGCAGGGAAGAGCTTCCGAAGACAATCAGGCACAGCACCACGAGAAATGTGGTGACCGGGCGCCGGAGAACCAGTTTCGTCAGTCCCATCCGTTACGCCTCCTTCTTCTGTGCCTTTGCCCCCTCAAAGAGCTCGGACGTCCAGGTAATAATCACTTCATCATTCTTGGAGATGCCTTCCAGAATCTCCGTCTTCTCGGAATCATAGATGCCGACGGTCACCGGAACCTCGTGCACCATCTCCCCGTCCAGAGTATAGACATAGGCCTGTCCGCCCGCATAGCTGACGGCCTTGGTGGGGATCACCATGGCATTCTCCGTCTGCTCGGAGGTCACGTAAAGCTTGACCTGGGCGCCGGTTGCCAGAGCATTCGCATTGTCCACAGAGGCCTTCACCTTGAAGAGACCCGTAGCCGCATCCACCATGGAGCTGATCTCCGTGATGACGCCGGTATAATCGCTGCCGTTCTTCTCCAGCTCGATGCGGTCGCCCACATTGAGATTTCCGACGATGCGCTCTGTCACGCTGAAGGAGACGGACTTGCTTCCCTCCCCGGAAATGACGCAGATCATGTTCTGCTGGGACACGTTATCGTGGACTTCCACGTTCACCGACTCCACCTTTCCGGAGATGGGGGCGGTCACGTCGCTGAATTCAATCTGGTTATTATAGTTGAGCTTGGCGGAATCATACTGCAGCTGCGCCATCTTCGCCGCGGACTGGGCGGACTCCAGCTGCTGCTGGGAAATATCGCCGCCGGCTGCTAAAACCTGCATTCTCTGCAGGTTCTTATTGGCGTCACTGACCGATACCGCAGCGGTATCCAGGGCAATCTTGGCGGAATCCACCATCTTGGTATCGATATGCACCAGCTTCTGGCCCTCTTCCACCATATCCCCGGCCTTCACCGAAACCTCGGTGATCTCGCCGGCGGCCTTCGGGATGACATAGACAATGTCGGCCGGTTCGATGGAGCCGGTAAGACCGGTCTTCAGGTAAATGCTGTCGGTGGCCGGGTTCTGGGTAGTTACCACCGGAACGGACGCCGCAACTTCCTTCTCCTGGGGTTTCAGGAGGCGCATGGCGACCAGGGCTAAAAGCACCAGCACAGCAACGCCGATTATCAGTTTTTTCTTCATCTCTTTTTCTCCTCCGTCATTGTCTGATTTTCTGTGCCGGCCGTCCTGTCGGTACGGAGCACGCCGTACTTCAGTATCGTCAGCTTGTTCTCAAAGTGTTCCCGCACCTCTTCTTCCGGCATTCCGCTCGTGGAATCCCGCATCTCCATGCCGATCACCATCATGGCCAGCTGAAGAAAGCTGAAGGCCTCGCCGTAGCTTATCTTCCATCCGCTCCCCACAACATACTTATCATAAAAGGCGTGGATATTCGCCTCGGAACCGCCGAATTCCTCCAGTGTTTTCCGGGACGTACCGAACATCTCCGAGGAATTCACATAATTGACCACATTTGCCATAAAGGCCTGGGTCTGTTCCGACTGATAGAAGGCCAGACAGTCATCAAAAATCTTCCGGAGCATGTACCAGATATCTCCTCCGGATTCCTCCAGATAATGTCCCGCGCTGGCCTGCATCACATTCCGCATCTCTTCCATGATAAACCGCAGAAGATCCCACTTGTCCTCGAAGTAGGTATAGAAGCTTCCGCGGGAAATCTCCGCATCCCGGATGATCCGGTTGATGGAGACCTTATCGATGGGCGCCCGGGCAAATTCCTTAAACGCAGCGTCACAGATGAGCCGCCGTTTTTCCTCCGGAAGCCTGTAAAACCGCTCTGATGCCATTTCCTTTCCCCTTTTCTTCTTCCTCTGGCCTGTCTTTTACTCAAAGAGAAAGTGACAGGCTGTCACCATTATAGTGACAGCCTGTCACTTTGTCAATGCTCCCGCGGAACATCTTCTGTAAAATTTCCGTAAAGAGCCCTCTTAATTCAGCGCCTCAATCTTCTCCCGCAGTCCGGTCCGGTCTTCCACGTGATCCACGATGCTGCGCATGGTATAGCTTCCGCCGCCGGAGGTCTTCACAAGGACGCTCTCCGCCAGGACTTCGCTGTCCCGGCAGCTCCGTTATCCTCCTGTTCCCGGAGATTCCGGATGACATTATTTTCCTGGTTTACGATATGCTCACCCGCCGCCTTTTTCGCCAGCTCCACATCCCTGCTCCGGAGCGCGGCCATCATCCGCTGATGCTCCTCCAGAAGGGACAGTCTGGATTTCTCATCCTTGATGTGCTCCAGGCGGTAGCGGTACATCTGCTCCCGGAGGTTGTTCAGAAGCTGTACCAGCTTCGTATTGCCGGTACTGTTATAGATAACGTCATGGAACTGTTCGTCGGTCTCGGCGATCCGCAGGGCGTCGCCCTCATGGACGGCTGCACTGAATGCTTCCTCCGCCCGGTTCATCTCCTTCATATCTTCTTCGGTCATACGCTCGCAGGCCAGCTCCACGGCCAGCTTTTCCAGACTTTTTCTGACCTCAAGCACATCCCGCAGGCTTTTTTCGGAAATCCCGGCCACCTGGGCCCCCCGGCGCGGAATCATCACCACCAGGCCTTCCTGTTCCAGCATGCGGATGGCCTCCCGGAGAGGTGTCCGGCTGACCCCCAGCTTGTTCGCAAGGGGAATCTCCATGAGACGCTCTCCCGGCGCCAGATCTTCCCGGAGAATCGCCTGCCGGAGTGTCTGGAATACCACGTCCCGCAGCGGCAGAAACGCATCCATCTTCATCTCGAATTTATCCAGCATCTCTTTCGCCCTCCTGCTCTCAGTTTTTCCTGCCTGTGCGCGGCTGATAGGGTTCGGTCAGATAAACCTGCTTTACCTGCAGGGGCTCCGCCTCCGCCCGCAGAACCTCTAGCGCCGCCTTCGCCTTTTCCGGATCCGTGAAGATGCCGAAGACCGTGGGACCGCTTCCGCTCATCATGGCTCTCGCCGCCCCCAGTGTCTCCATCCGTTCCTCCAGGCGGTGGATTTCCGGATGCATGGGAGATGTTACGCACTCCAGCGTGTTGCCCATACTGCC
>DMCD01000152.1 GCA_003445895.1 Lachnoclostridium sp.
GCCATCTTGCCGCTTCCCGGACCCGGGGCGGTTACCACCACCAGGGAATGGGAGGTCTGAATATACTCATTCTTGCCGAAGCCGTCGTCGCTGATGATCAGCGGCACATTGCCCGGATAGCCGGGAATGGTGTAATGGCGGTACACCTTCACGCCCAGGGACTGCAGCTTCCGCTCATAGGCGACGGCGCTCTCCTGTCCCTCATATCTTGTCAGAACCACGCTGCCCACAAAGAGGCCGTAGCCGCGGAAGGCGTCGATCAGACGCAGAACATCCATGTCATAGGTGATGCCCAGGTCTCCGCGGACCTTGTTCTTCTCAATGTCATTGGCATTGATGACCAGGACGATCTCCACGTCCTCCCGAATCTGGACCAGCATGTTGATCTTCGAATCGGGCCGGAATCCCGGAAGAACCCGGGAGGCGTGATAGTCATCAAACAGCTTGCCGCCGAATTCCAGATAGAGCTTTCCTCCAAACTGTCCGATCCGTTCGCGGATGCGCTCCGACTGCATCTTCAGATATCTGTCATTGTCAAACCCGATTTTAAACATCCTGTTCTCCTTTTCCGGTATCCTGCTGTTTGAGCTTCCTGATCTTATCATTAATATCATCTTTTGCCTTCGTGGACGCGCAGGTCACTGCGGCCTCCTCCGGCTTAATCTCTTTTCCCTTGGACGGGCAGTCCGCGGTACAGGTTCTGCAGGGGCTCACCGACATGGGCTTGTCCCCGTAGAGCAGCACGACGGTTGCCGCAAGGCAGGCGATGAAAAACGCCCCGAATATGATTGCTCCTATCTGTCCCATATCAGTCTCCCAGAACATTTCTGATGGTGGTCGGCGTACGGTAATTCCAGGTGGAAATCTTGATGCCGTCCCGCGCGTTGGATGCGTGGCACACCTGTCCGTTTCCGATGTAAATTGCCACGTGGTTGATGCCGCCGCCCTTGGAATAGAATACCAGGTCACCCGGCCGCATGTTCTCCGCGCTGACCGCCGTGCCATATCCGGACTGTGCGCCGGACTGGTGCGGCAGGCTTACGCCGAAGTGATTCATGACGGACATGGTAAATCCGGAGCAGTCGGTTCCGTTGGTCAAGCTGGTTCCGCCGTAAACATAGGGATTGCCCAGGAACTGGGTGGCGTAGTTGACCACGTCTCCGCGGGTTCCGGAAACCGCACCGGCGCTTGCACCGGGCGATGTCTGATAGGAAGAGCCGCCGCCGGAGGAGCTGCTGCCGGAGGACGCGCTGCTGCCGGAGGAGCCTGTGCCCGACGAGCTGCTCCCGCTGTTCCGGCTCGGAAGATTTGCGGAATTGGTGGTTTTCGGCTTCTCCACCACCGGTGCCGGCGGCGTATATTTGATGGCCTCATTCAGGGCATAGCGGACATCCACATAGTCGGTGGATACATAGGCTGTATCATCATCGATGGAAATGCCGACCCAGCCGTCCTGCTGGCTGACCACATCATAGCGCTCGCTGCCGGAAATCTGGGTCCAGATTCCGGCCTCGGTCTTTGGCTCCGTGCGGACATTCAGCATGTCCGTATTCACGATAGCCATGAGCTTCGCATTTTCCAGGGCGAACTGCTTGGCCGTATCTCCGGTCATGATATACTCTGCCTTCACATATCCGGTGACAGGGCCGGACTGAATCTTCAGCCACTGGCCGTCCTCGGACACCTCCAGCACCTCGCCGGCCGCCTTGCCCGGCATCTTGCCGATGATGGCGCCCTCCTCGCTGGGGGCTTCGCGGACATTCAGGTAATTGTCCACATTGGAGATGCCGATCTGATCATACATATTCAGCACGGCAGTCTGCAGATCCAGCTCTCTCGCCTCGTTGAGGGCAAACTTCACGTCCGCATACTCGGACGAAATGTATCCGCCGGGAATCTGGATCCAGCCGTCCTGCTCGGAGACAATGGCATATCTCTCATTCTTCATGACCTGCTCGGTCACCCTGGCCTCCTGGCTGGGCTCTTCGCGGACATTCAGCTTCTCGGTGTTGATGACCGCCATGCGGCTCACCAGCTCTCTGGCCTTCTCTCTGGCCGCGTCATCCGTCAGAACAAATTCTCTGCTGATGTAGCCGGTAAATCCGCCGGAGGACACCTGATACCAGCCGTCCACCGAATCATCAATGATGCTGACGGCGCTGCCTCCGAGAAGCTTGCCGTTGATCTTCGCGTTCTTGTCCGGCTCCTCCCGCATGTTCAGGAAGCCGCTGACCTGGACGATGCCGAGATTCTCATAGGAATTAATAACCGCTTCCTTCTCCTCCCAGACAGCTGCCTCCATGCTCTCGCGGATCTGCTCCTCTGAGAGAGTCTCCGGCTCCGTCTCCACCGTTTCTTCCGCCGCAGTTTCCACCACGGTTTCCGGCTGTTTTTCCGGCAGAGCGATGCTTCCGCCCTGCATGAGCCGCACGCCGGCCACCAGCGCCAGCACCGCCGCAACGGCACCGCCGCCGATCATCACCGGCCGCATGGGATCCTTACCCTCTCTGCGCTTTTTCGCCCGGTCGAGCCTCTCTTTATAATCCAGATTGTTATCTCCCATAATCAGGTACCTCAATCTCCGATATAATTGACAATACGATAAGGTTTGCGGTAATTCCAGGTGGAAATCTTAATTCCGCTCCTGCGGCTTGCCGCATGGACGATCTGTCCGTTGCCGATATACATTGCCACGTGATTGACGGTTCCGCCGCCGTTGGTGTAGAATACCAGGTCTCCCGGACGCATGGCGGAAGAATCGATGGCAGTGCCGTGACGGGCCTGGTCTCTGGAAACACGCTCCAGGGTAATGCCGGCCACATGGGCGTAGCAGTACTTCACGAAACCGGAGCAGTCGGCGCCGGTATGGGGATCATTGCCGCCCCAGACGTAGCGGTTGCCCACAAACTGCAGCGCATAGTTTACCAGGTCACTCCGGAGGATGCTCTTCTCATCGATGGGTGAGAACTTGATGGCCTCCGACAGCGCATAGCGGACATCCACATATTCGGAATTGACGTAGGCCACTTCCTCCTCGTCCAGATGAATGCCGACCCAGCCGTCCTGCTGGCTCACCACGTCATAGCGCTCCGCATTGGAGATCTGGGTCCAGATCTTGGCGTCGGTGGACGGTTCCGTACGGACATTCAGCATATCCGTGGAAACGATGGCCATAAGCCTTGCCTCTTCCAGCGCCAGGGAATTGGCTGCATCGCCTGTGAGAATATAGTCCTTCTTTACATAGCCCGTGACCGGTCCCGACTGAATCTTGTACCATTCGCCGTCCTCGGAGGTCTCCAGAATCTCCGCCGCACATTTACTGGTCATCTTTCCGATGATCTTGCCGCTCTCGCTGGGCTCCTCCCGGACATTCAGGTAAGTATCCACACTGGAGATGCCCAGGTTCTTGTAAAGATTCAGAACCATGGTCCGCATATCCAGCTTTCTCGCCTCATTGAGGGCCGGCTTCACTTCCACATAATCGGCGGCCACATAGCCGGAGATCAGCTTGATCCAGCCGTCCTGCTCCGGCACCTCGATGATGTATCTCTCATTATTCAGCGCCTGGGCCACCACCTCGGCGTCCGTCGTGGGCTCCTTCCGGATATTCACCGCATCCGCGGTCACCACCGCCCGGTCCTGCACCAGTTCCATGGCCTTTGCTCTGGCCTCCTCACCGGTCAGAATGAAGTCCGACTTCACATATCCGGTGATGCCGCCGGAAGAAATCTGATACCAGCCCTCCGTGCTGTCATCCACAATGCTGCAGGCAGCGTCCTCCTGAAGCTTTCCGATGATATCCGACTCCGTATTCGGCTCCTGCCGGATGTTCATATATCCTTCCACATTGGCAATTCCCAGATTCTCATAGGAATCCACCACCGCCTGCTTTTGAAGCTTACGCTCCTCCTCGGGGCTTAATGTGGTCTCTTCTGTCGCGACGACTTCCGCCTCTTTTCCTGCTCCTCCCGGTTCGGTGCCCTTGCCGCAGCTTCTTGCGCCGACGGCCAGAAGGCACACTGCAAGAAGGCCTGCGCCCGCGCAGACTGCCTTGCCCAGGGAGGTCAGGCGGATGTTCCGGCCCGTTTTCCAGGCCTTCGTCTCCTTCTCCTCCTGCGTGTTGTCAAACTTGATTTCTTCCATACTTCTGTCCTCGCAATGCAAATCTCCTGCCCTTTTCAGCGCAGGAAACCTTTTTTTGTGAATAAATATGCCGCGGAAGTCCGCATCCCGCGAGAAAACAGACTCCCACATATGACATATAATATACCACAATTGCAGGGACATAAAAATAAAACAATTATTAAAATATGTTTACAGAGAACCCTGAATTCCTCTGCTACAGCATGTCGAACAGCGAGAGCTGGTTGCTCTCCGGAAGGCCGTTAAGCAGTCCCAGATTTGCCATCTGCTCGCAGATGGTCTTGGACACCTTCGTCCGGCTTATAAAGTCCTCCTTCGACAGGAAGGGCCCGTCCTCCGCCGCAAACACGATGGCGTCCGCCGCCTTCTCTCCCAGACCGTCGATACTGCCCAGGGAAGGCATCAGCTTTCCGTCCACGATGCGGAAGCTCCGGGAATCCGCCTTATAGATGTCGATGGGAACAAATTCATAGCCTCTGGCGTACATCTCCTGCACAATCCGCATATCGCGCAGGGTATCCTTCTCCTTGGCGGAGAGGGAATCTGACCGGGCCCTGTAGTCCGCCAGGTTCTTCTCCAGGTTCTCTCTGCCCATGCACATCAGCTCATAGGAGAAGCCGCTGGCACGGATGGAGAAGAAGGCCGCATAGTAGGCCAGAGGATAATGCACCTTGCAGTAGGCGATGCGCCACGCCATCATGACGTAGGCCGCCGCGTGGGCCTTCGGGAACATGTATTTGATCTTTTTGCAGGACCAGATGTACCAGTCCGGCACGCCGTGGGCCTTCATATCCGTCTCCCACTCCGGCTGCAGTCCCTTGCCCTTGCGGACTGCCTCCATGATTTTGAAGGACAGTCCCTTATCCATGCCCTGGGCGATCAGATAAACCATGATATCATCACGGCAGCAGATGGCGGTACTGATGGTACATTTGCCCTCTTTGATGAGGGTTTCCGCATTGCCCAGCCAGACGTCGGTGCCGTGGGCCAGACCGGCGATACGCACCAGGTCCGACAGGTACTGGGGCTTGGTATCCATCAGCATCTGCATGGCGAAGTCTGTGCCGAATTCCGGGATTCCCAGGGCACCCAGCTTGCACCCGCCGATATCCTCGGGGGTGATGCCCAAAGCGTCGGTGTTCTGAAACAGGCTCATGACCTCCGGCGCGTCCAGGGGCCAGGTTCTCGGGTCCTCTCCCGTCAGGTCCTGCAGCATGCGGATCATGGTGGGATCATCGTGTCCCAGAATATCCAGCTTCAGCAGGTTGTGGTCGATGGAATGGTAATCAAAGTGGGTTGTGACGGTGCGGGTGGTCATGTCATCCGCCGGGTGCTGCACGGGCGTGAAGGAATAGATCTCCTCGCCCAGAGGAAGCACGATAATTCCGCCGGGGTGCTGTCCCGTGGTTCGCCGCACGCCGACGCAGCCTGAGGCCAGCCGCTCCATCTCGCACCGGCGCTTGCGTATGCCCTTCTCCTCGCAGTAGTGAAGAACATAGCCGTAGGCCGTCTTGTCCGCCAGGGTACCGATGGTGCCGGCCCGGAAGGTCTGTCCCTTGCCGAAGATAACCTCCGTGTAGGTGTGGGCGCGGCTCTGGTATTCGCCGGAGAAGTTCAGGTCGATATC
>DMCD01000273.1:0-3627 GCA_003445895.1 Lachnoclostridium sp.
ACTTTGACACCGCCGGCTCCTTTCGATAATGTATCGAGGATTGGCTGGACCATATCCCGGGGGCTCTTCAGCTCCAGATCGCGGTGCAGCTCCGCCTCGATATAATTCCAGAAGGTTTCCATGTAATCCATCAGCCGGTCATACTCCGACTGGTGGATGACTTCATCCGCCATCATGGCCACCAGGCCGCCGATGATGAAAAGTGAGTATGCCTGTCTGCATACAGAGATGGTATTCTGAGTCTCCTCCGCGGTCTTCTGTTCCGTCATCTGATTGTCGAACTCCACCGCGGCCCGCAAAAACAGGGGGACTTCCTCCGAAAACGCAGGCTCATCCACTTTGGCCTTCTCTGCCAGTTGCCGGTAATCCTCCACCGTATAGGAGGAATCCATGGCGCGGTTTATGACCTCCGCTTCCGCTGTGCTGATGGTTCCGTCCGCAGCGGCGATGTACAGCAGAAAGGAGTACAGGTTCAGCTTCAGCACATCCTCCGTACTCTTGTCCGGGAAGTACTTCTTCGTTCCGTGCTGTGCGATATCCATCAGCAGGCAGGATACTTTTAAGCTTTTTAATGTCTCCTTCAGACTCTCCGTTGACTTCTCCACAAGTTCTGACATACTTCTTCACCTTTCATCACTGCTCATCTTCGGTATCACTCCACGCGCCAGATGGAGAAGGGAAGCCGCATCTGCTCCGTGAAGGCCTGCCGGTCCTCCGGAATCTCCTTACCTGTCTCCTCCGCGCTCTCCACAAATGCCTGAAACTTATGCCCGTGATCCATCATCCGGGCGATGGTCTCGTTCTTGTACCGGGTCACGTACCCCAGCTGTATTCCTTCTTTTGTCTCCACAATGATGGCCCACCGGTCATAGGGATTCTCCGGCTCCCGTTTCAGGATAAGCTCTGTTCCCGGTGTGAGGGACTTAAGGAGCTTCTTTCCCTTCCGGCTCTCCGTATCCACGTGATGCTGCAGGCCCGCGATCCCGGTCCAGAGCACCAGCTCCTTCTCCGGCATGGCCTCCTCGGCCGCCCGCTCTCTCTTTATCGCCTCCAGGGCGTTTGAATACTCTTCTGTAAAGTCCAGGAGTTCGCTGATAGGCGTACCCGCTGGCATCCTGGCATATTCGCTCATGTAATTCTCCGCTTTGTCGGTAATTATCACCCAACCATAACTATTCTACCGCGAATTGTCAGTAAATTCCAGTAGACGATACCTGTGGATCCCGTCGGAATCTGCATGGATCGCAGGAAAGCCGGCGCCCCGAAGGGCCCCAGCTCTCAGCGCATCCTGCGCCATCAGTATTCGTCATCCCAGTTCTCGTCGTCCCAGTTCTCGTTGTCCGGGTCGTCCTCATCGAAGTCGTCGAAATCATCAAAGTCATCGTCGTCTTCCGTATGATCCCGGTTCAGCTCATCCATCATTGAGGCAAAGAAGGCAAACTGCATGCCCCGCTCGAAGGTACTGAGCTTCCCGTCTCGGTTCCAGTCGAATAAACCATCCAGAAAGATTCCCATCCTGTCCTCCTTCCCTTAAGGCCGTGGTTTTCTGCGGTCTTTTCCGTCTTCCGGTTTCTCTGTATGGTTCCACTTTAAATTATCCGGTGTCCCTTCAGAGGGACAATGGTGAAAATCCCCGTCCCTGCGGGGATTTCGTTTTTTTAATCCTCTGTTTTTGCAAAATCCTCCTCGATCTCCGCCTTCCAGTCCGACTTCAGGGCACTGTGGGAGCGCAGGGTGGCAACGCTCTTGGAGAGCACATCGTAGTTGAGCCGCACACTTCTCCCTCTGCTTCGGTAGCTGACCGCCCGGTCCGCAGAGATGCCGAAGCGGGCCGCCTCCGCGATGGCGTCAATATTTGCCCCCAGGAACAGGAACTCCCAGCCCCGGGCCTGCTGCCCGGAGACCATCTCTTTTACCTGGTCCAGGGTGTAGGATCTGCTGGCATTCTCATACCCATCCGTTATAATGATAAATATAGTCTTCTCCGGCACATCCTCTTCCCTGGCGTACTTGTGTATGTTTTCGATATGGCGGATGGTGCCGCCGATGGCGTCCAGAAGGGCTGTGCATCCCCGGACGTAGTACTCCCGGTTCGTGATGTCCTTCACTTCCCGGATATCCACGCGGTCGTGAATGACCTCGATCCGGTCGTCAAAGAGAATGGTGGACACGAGGACATCGCCCTCTTCCTTCTTCTGCTTTTCCAGCATGGAATTGTAACCACCGATGGTATCGTCCTCCAGGCCCCGCATAGAGCCGCTCCTGTCGAGGATCATTACCAGTTCTGTCAGATTCTTTTTCATGGCTCCGCCTCCTGTCTGATCATGTTTCAGCATTCTGAAACCTGCATGCTGCATACGTTTTCAACAACTACAGGATAGATCAGAAGGGGCGGGATTTGGTCGCATTTTGGGCGACATTTGCAGCAGCGCCCGGCGGTGTTCCGCAGGGGACTCTGTTGATGTTTCAGGTAATCATAATCTCTGATTATGCATTTTAGTCTTTTCAGTTATATTAATCAATGGTATAATACATTTGTATCAGAGCAAAAGCTTTTGATAGAAAGGAGAATGGTATTATGACGTTGGAAACAATTGACGGTATTCTGAACATCCAGTGCAATATGGTAATGACCACTGCCATGGCTGCCGTACTTCTGCTGATCGGTTTCTTTATCCGCAGCAAGGTAACGTTCCTCACGAAGTACTGCATCCCCGCACCTGTTGTAGGAGGCTTCCTCTTCATGTTCCTGACCTTTGCGGGACATCAGAGCGGCGCCTTCACCTTTGACTTTGACACGACCTTCCAAAGTCCCTTTATGGTGGCATTTTTCACCACCGTGGGTCTGGGCGCATCCCTCTCTCTTCTGAAGAAGGGCGGCCTGCTGCTGGTTATCTACTGGCTGATTGCCGGTGTTGTATCCATCATCCAGAACTGCATCAGTATCGGTCTTGCGACCGTGACCGGCCTGGAGTATCCCTACGCCCTGCTTGCCGGCGCCATCTCCATGATCGGCGGACACGGCGCGGCCGGCTCCTACGGCTCCACCTTTGTGGAGATGGGCTATCCCGCCGGCATCACCGTCGGTGCGGCTGCGGCAACCTTCGGCCTGATCTTCGGTGTTCTTGTCGGCGGCCCGGTGGCCCGGATGCTGATTGAGAAGAATCACCTGACCCCGGACAACAGCGAGACCCTGGATACCTCCGTGGAGGAGATCAATAAGGGACACGGCGAGAAGCTCACCTCCCTCGACGTGATGAAGAATGTGACGGCCCTTCTGGTCTGCATGGCTCTGGGAACCCAGATCTCCGGCTGGATCGGCAAGCTTATCGGCATGAGCTTCCCCTCCTATGTGGGCGCCATGTTCGTCGCGGTTATCGTCCGCAACCTGAATGAGAAGTTCCACTGGTATCACTTCAGCTTCCCGCTGGTGGACGGTATCGGCGATGTGATGCTGAATCTGTACCTCTCCATGGCCCTCATGAGCCTGAACCTGTATCAGCTTCTGGACCTCATCGGACCGGTGCTGCTGATCGTTGTGGCACAGGTGGTGGTGCTGGTTCTCCTGTCCATCTTTGTCATCTTCCCGATTCTCGGAAAGAACTACGATGCAGCCGTCATGTGCGC
>DMCD01000273.1:3766-4183 GCA_003445895.1 Lachnoclostridium sp.
CCTTCATGATCGTGCCGATCGTCGGGGCATTCCTGGTCGATATCATTTACCAGCCCCAGACCATCGCCTTCATCAAGTTCTTTGTACAGGGGTTCGCGGGACAGTAAGTCTGTCCTTCCCTTAGTCTTCATGGTAAAAATGAGCGCCGGTGTACTTTCGTGCATCGGCGCCCTTTTTCTGTCGGTTTTTCTGTCTTGTTTTCTGTCCGCAGGTCTGCGATTACTCTTCCACACCTACCATAACGGAGGTGGCCTTGATCACAGCCAGTGCTTCTTTTCCGGCTTCCAGACCCAGCTCTTCCACCGCATTGTTGGAGATGGTGGAAGACAATGTCAGGCCGCCGAGAACCTCCATCTTCACGATGGAATTCACAGCGCCCTTTTCCACACCCAGAACCTTGCCGGCAAACTGGTTTCT
>DMCD01000273.1:4326-4946 GCA_003445895.1 Lachnoclostridium sp.
AGGCCAAGCTCTTTGATGGCGTTCATGGAGATGGTGGCGGTAACCGGAGTTCCGTTCACATCGATGACGACGATTCCATTGACCGCTCCCTCGGTGACCTTGCATACTACGCCCGGGAACTGGTTTCTGGCACTCAGTTTCATTGGATTGTCCTCCTTTGGATAACGTTATTTTACCTGAAATATAACGCTTCCGGAGGATAACGTCAACTGCCTTTGAGCCGTTCCTGTAATCTTGCCCGGAACTCTGACAGCAGCTCGTTATGCTTCCGGTGCACGGCCGTGGGGAATGCCAGCATCAGGCGGGCCGGTCCGAAGATGGGATCGGCGTAAAGCTTTGCCCGCACTTCCTCATAGCGGGCGCGGAGCTGCTCGGCCTCCTGCCGCTTTTCTTCTATGCTTTCTTCCAGCTGATCCCTGAGTTCTGCCTTTGCCAGCGCCCTCTGCACCTGGGCGTGCTCCACCCGGTTGGCCGTGGCGATGGTGCCCGTTCCTATCTGTTCGCTTAAGGTATCGCTCACAATGCGCAGCTGCTTTCTCAGCTTCTCCAGGTCCTCCAGGTTTCGGTTCAGGTTCTGTACCGTGAGGACGGTCACCACCAGGTCAACCAGGTATACCAGA
>DMCD01000273.1:5080-6605 GCA_003445895.1 Lachnoclostridium sp.
GCCACGGTGGGGTGGACGATGCGGTACATAAATACGGTGCCCAGTCCCCAGATGACGCTGAACTTCAGGCAGACATATCCGCGGATATTGAAGGGTTCTTCGGAATAGTCCCACCACCGCATGTGAAAGAGCTTATCCAGGGCCCAGCCGCCGAAAAACTCGATGGAGGTGGTGAGGACCATGCCGCCGAGAAAGAGCATCAGCCCGTTTTTTGTGTGCATATCCGCCGAGATGGTATTAAACACCGAAAGTATCGCCAGCATGCCGAACCCGTAGATGGGGCAGACCGGGCCGTTGAGAAATCCCCGGTTGACCACTTTTCCCAGGGTCAGGGCATGATAGGCCACTTCCACGCCCCATCCCAGGACGGAGTAGGCGATGAAAAACCACAGTATCTGATAAAGTGTCATGTTTCCGATTAGCATAGTTGTCTGCAGTGCCTGCTTCCTCAAATCTTCTCAAACAGTTCTCTCACGGCGTACCACCCCGGCTCTCTCGCACACCGCACGGTGTACAGATCCCGGATGTAGGTGATGCCGCAGTCGTGAAGCTCGGCCAGAGCGAGCCCCGAGAGATGGAATTCCTCGATGCTGTGGTTCCACACCTTTCTGGGCGGCTTTACCAGGACGCTCCTTCGGGCAGCTCCCGGTGCGCCGAAGGCCGCCGTTTCATCCGTTCCTGCGCTCCCGGAATTCCATGCTGTACCGCCTGGTACGGTTCCATTCTCCAGGGCCCGGAGACAGTCCGCGTGATAGGCCTTGATGCGCTCGATGATCTCCACCTCGCTCCGCTTCCCCAGGTTGCGGATTCTCCGGAGGCCTTCTCCTTCGTCCTCTCCTATCTTTTTAAGCACATCCCCGATGGTTGTGCACCCTGCCCGCTTCAGGCAGTTATAGGACCTTACCGAGAGCTCCAGCACGGCGATATCCGCGCTCCGAAACTCTACCCCGCAGGTCCTCTTCTCATTCTTCTGTTTCCAGATGCTCTGATTCTTTATCTCCTGCACCCTGTTTGTCGTTTCGCTCATATTCGACGCCCCCATCCCGGTCCATCAGCACGGAGAGCACGGTATGACAGGATATCCTGTTCACGCCCAGCTTCTCCCGGTAGATGGTCCTTGCAAAGTTTTCCAGATTTCTTGTGTTGGGAGCAAACCCTGCCGCGTGAATGCGGCACTCGCCGGACATGCCGTAGATCTGGCGGATCATCTTATTGCGGGAAAGATATTCCGCCGCGTCCTCATAGGTATCGGGCCGGCATTCCAGGTCCAGCACGAACCGGATGCCGGTGGGCTCCGCCGTCGGATTGATGACGGTCTCGTAGCCCCGGATGATGCCTTTTTCTTCCATGGCCTGCATCCGCGCCTTGACAGAGACGCGGGAGATGCCGACCCTATCACCGATCTCCTTGTAGGTGAGGCGGGCATTCTTCTCGATTACATCCAGTATGCGGCTGTCGGTCTCGTCCAGTCCTTCGATGTACATGGGTTCCTCCTGTTCACGGTATCTGCACCTCTCCCCTTCCG
>DMCD01000273.1:6697-6961 GCA_003445895.1 Lachnoclostridium sp.
CGGGAAAGATGCTTTATGGCGTCGACTCCATGGCTCTATTATAAGGGGTGAAAATGTCCGGGGGCAAGAGCCTCCCGGACAGAATGAAAGTAATTATTTACGTTTTGTATTTAAATCAATGCTGATTCTTTCTTTTTGTTACTCTAACAGCGGCTGTCCGTACTCGTACAGGATCTCGTTGATCTCCATGATGTCGTAGATCCCGTTTTCGATGCAGTACCGGATGATCAGGTCAAACCGGCTTCCGGGGGAGAGGGCCATCTC
>DMCD01000041.1 GCA_003445895.1 Lachnoclostridium sp.
GCTCTCAGCTGTGTCTTGAAGAAGTCCTTTCTGGTCAGGCAGATTCGGATGGCGCGGTAGCCGAGGGCCGGATTCTCTTCCTTGTCCAGCTTCATGTAGTCGACCATCTTGTCGGCGCCGATATCGCAGGTGCGGATGACAACCTGCTTCGGTGCCAGGGTCTCCAGCACATGCTTGTAAGCTGTAAACTGCTCTTCCTCCGTCGGGTAGTCCTTGCTGTTCAGATAGACGAACTCTGAGCGGAACAGACCTACGCCGCCGGCGTCATTCTGCTGCACGAGGCCGATATCGGAAGGTCCGCCGATGTTGGCATAAAGCTTGACGGTTGTTCCGTCGATGGTCGTGTTGTCCTTGCCCTTGAGTTCTGCAAGCAGCGCCCGCTTTGCCTCATCTTCTTTCTGCCGTTTTGTCAGGGATTCCAGAAGATCCGGGGTCGGATCCACATATACGCAGTGGTTGTAGCCGTCGATAATGCCCAGCTTTCCATCCCAGTCTTCCACGGCCTCCTTGCACTGCACAATCGCAGGAAGGCCCATGCTTCTGGCCAGAATGGCCGTATGACTGTTGGTGCTGCCCTCACGGGTGATCATGCCCAGAAGAAGGGACTTGTCCAGACGGACTGTCTCGGAGGGAGCAAAATCCTCTGCCATCAGAATGGCCGGTTCCGTACCCTGAAGACTGTCCTCGTCGATCCCGAGAAGCGCATTCAGCACGGCCTGCTCGATATCCAGGACGTCCGCACTTCTTGCCTGGAAATAGGCGTCTTCCATGGCTGCAAACACCTGGGCCTGGTTGTCGAAGGCCTCCTTGACGGCATACTCCGCACAGTGCTTCTGGCCTGTGATGATCTCTTCGGTGGCCTCGATCAGGTCGTCGTCCTCCAGCATCATCACGTGAACGCTGAAGATCTCCGCACTCTCCTCACCGGCTGTCTTCTTCGCCTTCTCATACAGGTTGTTCTGCTGATCTATGGCTTTCTCCCGTGCTGCCTGAAACCGCTCAACCTCTGCCTGAACATCTTCCACCAGCCTGTCGCTGATTTCCATCTTCGGTGCCCGGAAAACCTTGATTTTACCGATGGCGATTCCGTTCAGCACGCTTTTACCGGTTGCAACTTGCATGCGCTACCTCCTTACAGGTTCTCCTTCAGGAATGCCTCCAGCTGCTCTGCTACCTTGTCTTCGTCTTCACCCTCTACCTTTACGGTGATCTCGTCGCCCTGCTTGATTCCGAGGCTCATGAGCTTCATCAGCTTCTTCATCTCTGCGCTCTTATCACCCTTCGATACGGTGATGCTGGATGCAGCTGCCTTGGCCAGATTTACAAGAAGGCCTGCGGGACGTGCGTGAATTCCAACCGGGTCAGTGATGACATACTTGATTTCTTTCATGTTCTTTTCTCCTTTTTTGTATGTATTTTAATGATTATAACTTCCGTTATCTGTATTCCGGACACATCCGCGTGTCCTGCACCGCCTGCCGGATGCCCGCCCCAAAGGAGCGGGCGCCCCGCGGTTTTATGTTATTCCGCAGCTTCCGGACCAACTTTCAGCTCTTCATAATCCTCCGGATCGCTGAGGACGACCACGACACAGTCCGGATGTCCTGCCGCCTTCACCTTTTCGCGGTCAAAGGTCATCAGAACCTGTCCCTTCTTGACTTCATCATCCTCTGCGACCACGGGCTTAAAGCCGTCGCCCTCCATCTTGACGGTATCCACGCCTACGTGGATCAGAACTTCCATTCCCTCCGGTCCCTCAAGATTGATGGCGTGCTTTGTCTCCGCCACGAAGGTTACCGTTCCGTCAAAGGGTGCCACGATGGTGCCGTCCTCCGGTTCCACCGCGCAGGTCGCACCGAGGATTCCTCCGGCAAATGTATCATCCGGAATCTCTTCCGCTGCCATCACCCGGCCATTTGCCGGTGCATAGACCTTGCCCTTTGTGCAGCTCATGATGACGGGCTTTTCCTTGATATCCACAATCTCAGGCGCAGCTGCCGGAGTCTCTGCAGCATCCGCAGTCTTTGCCGCGGGCTTCTCTTCCTCATGCCAGGTGAAGAAGGTTGCCGCAAAGGCGATGCCGCCGGACACCGCAAGAAGAATGGTATAAACCAGCGGGTTATTGATGGTAAGATATCCGGGAATACCGGTTACGCCGTAGGCTGATGCGCCGATACCGGTGACAGCGCCGAAGATAGCGCCGATCGCACCGCCGACCATTCCGCAGAGGAAGGGCTTGAAGAACCGCATGTTCACACCGAAGATGGCGGGCTCTGTGATGCCCAGCGCCGCAGACATGGAGGACGGAACCGCGACAGACTTCGTCTTCATGTTTTTCGCCTTTAAGCCGACTGCAAGGCAGGCGCCGAACTGAGCAAAGTTGGCTGCGGATGCAATCGGCATCCAGGTATTGAGTCCGGACTCTGCCAGCATGCCGGCCTCAATAACGTTATACATGTGGTGCAGACCCATAACAACGGTCCAGGGGTAAATGGCTCCCATGACGCAGGCGCCGACGGGGTTGCGCACCAGGATCTTCGCGCCGGCGAGAACCATGGTCTCCAGGTTCGCGAAGACAGGGCCGATAATGGTAAATGTGATGTAGGATGTCACAAGAACCGTGGTGAGCGGCGTTACAAACAGATCCAGCATCTCCGGGACATGCTTGTGCAGCCATTTTTCAATCTGACACATCAGGAATACGGCAAGCATGACCGGAATGACGTGTCCCTGGTATCCGGTCTGCTGGACCGGGAAGACAAAGATGTTCCAGGTGGGGATAGCTCCCTCATAGCTGGCCACGGACCAGGCGTTGACAAGATTCGGATGAATCATGAGAAGACCGATAACCGCGCCCAGGAAGATATTGCCGCCGAATACTCTCGCCGCGGAGATGGCTACGATACCGGGCAGGAAGACGAAAGCTGCATTGGCCACCATATCCAGGAAGCCGTACCAGTCGCTGGATGCAAATCCCGGAAGCGCCTTACCGAGGGCCTCCACCAGGCCCATCATGAGACCGGATGCGACGATAGCCGGCAGGATCGGGACAAATACGTCGCCGATCGGCTTCAGCAGCTTCTTCCAGAGCGGCTGTTTTTCCGCCGCGGCTGCTTTGACGTCGTCCTTGGTCGCCGCCGTCATGCCGGTGATCGCCAGGAATTCGTCATATACTTTGTTGACCGTACCGGTGCCGATGATGAGCTGCAGCTGTCCGTTGGATTCGAACATGCCCTTGACGCCTTCGACCTCGTCAAGATATGCCTTGTCCACCTTGCTGTTGTCCTTGATGACAAGACGGAGTCTTGTGGCGCAGTGCGCCGCCTGTGCTACATTTTCCCGACCGCCGATATGATCCACGATCTCCTGCGCACATTTGTGGTAATCCAATGCCATACAGTTACCTTCCTTTCGCCCTTTTGGCGGAATCCGAAGCATTCTCCCTTTTTGCGGGATGCGATGCCGTCGGCCGCGATGACGGGGTTTCCCCCACTGCAGTTACTATATGAGCTCCAGCTTCTCAAAGGCCCAGGCCAGACCATCCCGGTCCACTGCCGGGCAGACCAGGTCCGCGCTTTCCTTCAGCCGGTCGCTTCCATTTTCCATGCACACACTGTGTGCCACTGTCTCAATCATCTCCAGGTCGTTCATGCTGTCGCCAAAGCCGTATGTATCTTCCATCGGAACCCCGAGGGCTTCCGCAATTCTTCTTACGCCCCGTCCCTTGTCAAAGGCGCGGTTGATCAGCTCTCCGTTGACGCACCCGTGGGCCGGCACATCCTGAATGCAGAAATTGAATTCCTTTTCCAGAAGGGATCTTGCTTCGTCCATCTGCTCATTTTTACCGGCCATGACCACCACCTTGTAGACGGGTCTTCCGTCGTACTCCGCCATGGGCCGGATATTCAGGCTCTCGCTGAGGGCTTTCCGCCAGCGCTCAATCTCGCTGTTTCCGCCGGATGCACTTTTCAGGAATTCTCCCAGGTTCTCGTCCCCGTAAGTGGCATCCCTGGCCTCGATGGTGCAGAATACCCCGTTTCTGTGCAGGGAATCCAAAGCGGTCTTAAGCTGCTCTCCGGTCATGGGCTGATCGTAGATGACCTCGTCCCCGATAGTGACATAGCCCCCCGCTGAGGCGACCATGCCGTCAAAGCCGTACGCCAGGACGGGAGCTAACATCGCCGGGTTCCGGCCGGTGCAGAGAAACACCTTATTGCCCTTTGCCTGGGACGCCCGGATGGCGCGGAGTGCGCTCTCCGGCGGTGTATTGGAGCCGGCTTCCACAAGAGTACCGTCGATATCCAGAAAAATCAGCTTCATATTCGCCCTCTTTCCACTTTTCTACCTGAACTTTGTATACAGCCACGCAAACCCGTGTCCCGGAAGCTCCACGGCTTTCGCCTCCCGCTTCTTTCCGGTCAGCAGGTCCTTATATTCTTCACTCTCATTGATCCATGCAATCTGGTCTGTCTCGCTGAAGTTGAAAAGGGCAATCAGCTTCTCGCCCTCAAAGTAGCGCCCGATTCCCAGGATATGGTCATTCCAGGGCTCCACGATCCAGGTATCGGCCCCGGAGCGGAAGACCGGATATTTGTCCCGAATCTTCTCCAGCTTCCGGAGGGCCTTGAAGATGCGGCCCTGACGGCTCTTAGTGCTTCTGCGCTTCTTCGCCTCGTCCCACAGGAACTTTCCGCGGTGCAGATAGCGGCTGTCCGCGCTTTTCAGCGGATCCTCATGGTAGGTGTAATC
>DMCD01000009.1 GCA_003445895.1 Lachnoclostridium sp.
CTCCGGTATTGCCGCCTCCGGTATTTCCACCGCCGGTATTGTTATTCTGCTGACGCCGTCTTGCCGCCTCAGATTCCTGTACCTGTCTCTGGTACTCTGCCTCGGATCCGCGGCTCACGGTCAGCACAATCTCCGTACCGACTTCCAGCATGGAATTCTCTGCCTGTTCCTGGCTCATAACCATGCCTGCCTCATAGACATCGCTGAATCCATCTTCAAACCTTACCTGCAGGCCCAGATCAGCCAGCTTTGCCGCTGCCTCATCCTGGGTAATCAGCGTCACATCCGGCACCAGCACGCGCTCTCTTCCGCTGCTGACCGTAAGCTTCACCGTGGAATATGCCGCAAGCTCTGACCCTTCCGCCGGTTCCTGGGCGGTGATAACGCCGTCCGGAACGGTATCATTCGGAAGCTCCACCTTACGCACGATATACAGGTGCTTTTCCTGCGCAAGGGCTCCCGCCTCCTCCAGGGTCAGACCGACGAAATTGTCAACAACCGCTGTGCCGGATGCGCTGGTGTCGGAATATCCCTTCGAGGTCACCATCGCGATCTCCGAACCGCTGTCCAGCACCTCATAGGGCTCTCTGCTCTGGGAAATGACGGCGCCCGGGGCAAAATAGGATTCTTTCTCGCTCCAGGTCGGCACCAGGCCGAAATCAAGGAGATCTGCTTTGGCCGTCTCGCCCTCCGCACCGATGAAGTCAGGCACATAGGTCTGCTCAATACCGGCAGACAGCGTGACGGTTACGGTCTCATCCTTTGCCACCGGCGTGGCGGCTTTCACGGACTGATCAATGATCTTATTCTTCATGATCTCCGTGGAATACTCCTTGTCCGTTACCTGCAGTCGCAGGCCCATATCCTTCAGCATCTTCTCGGACTCCTGCGGGTCAAGGCCGATGAGATCCGGCATCATGACCTCCTGGGTCACGTTATTGTGGGGAAGAAGCCTCTCAAAATTCGCCCGTACCGCGAACAGAACCGCGCCGGCTGCCAGAAGAAGTCCTCCGAGAATCAGGGCCTTGGACAGCATGGACATCTTGCCGATATCCGCCTGCCGGAGTTTCTCTTCCTTGCGTTTTACCTTGTCGGAATTCAGCTCTGCCAGGAACTGTTCCGCCGAAGGGGTACGCTGTACCGGGTCGATATTCAGGGCGTTCATGACGGCGTTGCTGACATTCCGGTCAATCTTGACCTTCTTGTAGAGCGGTACCAGCTTGTTGTGCGCCGCCCGCTCCATGGAATCCTGCGGTGTCTCCCCCGTCACCATCTTGTAGAAGGTGGCCGCGGAGGCGTAGACGTCGGTCCAGGGGCCCTGGTTGCCGCGGCTTTGATACTGCTCAATCGGGGTAAATCCTGACTTTACCTGTACGGTCAGGCTTCGGCTCCGCTTCGTTGTGGCAAACCGTGCCGCACCGAAGTCAAACAGCTTGATGTCCCCGTTCTGCATCAGGAAAATATTATCGGGCGCCACATCTCTGTGCAGCATTCCCGCACGGTGCACCTTGATCAGTCCCGTCAGAATGCTTCTGAGAATCGGCAGCGCTTCCTGGGGCGGGATCTTCCCCACCCGCTCCAGCTTGTCCCGGAGCGACTCTCCGTCCAGATACTCCATCACGATGTAGGCGGTATCATTTTCCTCAAAGCAGTCAAATACGTGAACAATCTCCTGCTCCGAACGAAACTGCGCCAGCTTCTGGGATTCCTCCAGGAATTTCTCCTTGCCGGACATAAACTGCTCATGGTTTTCGCCGCTGTAGATGGTGACGCGGGCGACTCCCGGCACGCGGGTGCAGAACTCGCCGGGCAGATATTCCTTCACCGCACAGCGGATGCGCAGCATCTCATCGTAGGCGAGATAAGTGACGCCGAATCCGCCGGAACCCAGCACCCGGCCGATAATAAACCGGTTCTTCAGTCTTGTACCTGCCGGCAGCTGATAGGCCTCGTTGGCGGGAATGCCGCCCGGTGCCCCGCAGTGGGGGCAGGCCGCAGCAGAATCGTCATATGTATAAAAACAGCTTAAACATAATTTGTTCATTGATTTGCCTCTGTTGCCGCGATTCTCTCGCGCATGTCATCCCTGGTGATAAGCTCCTTGAAGAGGTCCGCCTTGAGCGACTCCATTTCGGCCGAAGGAACGACCGGAAGGCTTTCCGCATTCTCCAGGAGTCCGGAAAGCTGCGGATAGATGGTCAGATACTGCTCCATCTGATCCTTCGTCATCGGCAGAGAGTTCTGCTCCTCGATATGCAGAAGCTGCTGTCCGGCCGGCGACATCATGTAGGTAAGAATCCGCTTTGCCGCATTCTTTTCCTTCCGGTCGGCATCTTCATTGACACTCCATTCCGTGTCAAAAGAAACAGCCAGCTTCTCCCCTTCCGCCGGGGGAACGATCGAATAAACCGCCCGCAGATTCTCCTGCATCTCGTAAAAATCTCTGGTATCGCCGACAAAAAGCATACTCTTCTTCTCCAGGAAGGCTGCCCTGTCATTCTCCGCAGGAAGCGCTCCGCCTTCCTCCGCAAGAATCACGTTGCCGTAGATTGTATTCACGTGGAAGCCCATGGGAAGCCGGTTCTTTTCCGGGTAAATGCGTTCGTACTCGGACATGTAGTAATAATCGCTCCGGTTGAGTCTTTCCAGCGTGTCTTCCAGGTCTGCCAGCGAACTGTCATACTCCGCAGAAAGTCCTGTGCTCATGAACAGTGCGGGAGCTTTGCCCGCATCCAGCGCCTCTTCCAGCTCATCGGCATAATCCTCCTCCGGGATCAGCTTGAGACTGATTCCGACCACGGGATAGTCGGCCTTAAAGCTTTCGAGAACCTGGTTCCACCGCTCTTCCTGTTCTTCTTCATCCGCATCTTCCGCGATGGGTACCCAGATGGATACATTGGAAGCGGACAGATACTCCTCATCCCGCTTCATCATGTACATTCC
>DMCD01000037.1:0-2217 GCA_003445895.1 Lachnoclostridium sp.
GACACACGGCTTAGAAGGCCGTTGCTCTATCCAGCTGAGCTACAGAATCCCAACTGCTAACCGAACAGCAAAGCTAGTATATCCTAATAGCCACCGTATGTCAAGCGGTTTTTGCAATTAATTCGGACGGCTTTACTTCAGGTAGCTGATGGTGTAATGAGCCTCTCCCTCCCGGTCCAGCTCCATCTGGATATAGCTGGGTCGGCGGCCGTCCTGCCGGGGGTAGGAAAGGCTGCCCGGGTTCAGCATCGTGATACCCCGGAGCTCTTCCAGATAAGGCTTGTGGGTGTGGCCGAACATGGCAATCTGTACCTCCCGGTACGCCGCCTCGTCCAGCAGACGCTCGGGACCCACGGAAACACCGTAGTAATGGCCGTGGGTAATGAGCGCCCGGTACCGGCCGATCTGCACTTCTTCCTCCCTGGGCAGTGAGGAAAAGAAATCATTGTTTCCCTGGACGATATGAATCTCGCAGGCGGGATTCTGGTCCAGGCACCATCCGCGGATGCGGTCTTCGCTGCCCTCTACGTCGCCTAAGTGAATCAGCATGTCAAAGGGCTTTGTCCTGGTGATAACCTCCTGGAGATTCGAATCTTTTCTGTGTGTATCGCTAACGATGAGTACCTTCAACGGCGAAACTCCTCCAATCTGTTCTTCAGGATCTCCCGCATGGCCCGAAGGGCCTTTCCCCGATGGCTGATGGCATTCTTCTCTTCCTCGGAAAGCTCTGCGGAGGTTTTTCCCAGCTCCGGCAGATACAGAATCGGGTCATAGCCGAATCCGTTCTCTCCCGCGGGGGCATCGGCGATGATACCCTCATAGGTTGCTTCCGCGTGCTCCACGGTCCCGTCCGGAAGGACGGCTGCGATATTGCAGACAAAGCGGGCGCTGCGGTCACTGCTGCCGGATGCATTGACCCGCTCTATCAGGACCTTGTTGCGCTCGGAATAGGGGTGTCCCTCCATGTATCTGGCGGAATAGATGCCCGGCTCGCCGCCCAGGCAGTCAATCACCAGACCGGAATCATCGGCCAGCACGATATCCCCGGTCTTCTCCCACACCGTTCTTGCCTTGATCTCGGCATTTTCCCCGAAGGTTGTGCCATCCTCCACGATATCGCCCTCAAATCCGGCCTCTTCCATGCTGAGGATGTCGTGGCCCAGGTCTCCGAGAATCTCCCGGATCTCCCGAAGCTTGTCCCGGTTGCCGGTGGCAAAGATAATCTTATGCTTCATCTGCATTCTCCTGTCTTGGTCTGCGCGGCGGCTTCGGTCCCATGAACTGGTAGAAATAGGTCTTCATCATGCCGTTGTAGATCTTCCGGTTCTTGTCCGCGCGTCTTCCGATATACCGCTCGGCCTCTTCCCAGGCGGTGATGACGTACATGGACCAGGAATCCAGCGCCTGATAGCGCTCTCCCAGGGTCCGGTACAGCTCCGGCAGATTCTTCTTCTCTTCCAGACGCTCGCCGTAGGGCGGATTGGTGATGATGAATCCGTACTTTTTCGGATGGCTCAGCTTCGCCACCGGCCGCTGCTGGAAGTGAATCAGGTGATCCACGCCGGCACGGGCCGCATTTTCCCTGGCGACCTTCACGATATCCCCATCGATATCGTAGCCCTGAATATCCGTCTCCACATCGTCGTGCACCAGGTTCTGCGCCTCGTCGATGGCCTCATACCAGTACTTCTTCGGAATCAGATTGGTCCAGGTCTCCGCCGTGAAGGACCGGTTCATGCCCGGGGCAATGCCTGCGGCGATCATGGCAGCCTCGATAACAAAGGTGCCGCTGCCGCAGAAGGGATCCACCAGGATCCGATCCGGCTTCCAGGGAGTCAGCAGGATCAGGGCTGCCGCCAATGTCTCCGTAATCGGCGCTGCACCCTGCATGGTGCGGTATCCTCTCTTGTGAAGGGAATCTCCGCTGGTGTCCAGGCAGACCGTCACCCGGTCTTTATAGAAAAATACCCGCAGCGGATACTCGGCCCCCGTCTCCGGCATGCGGTCCATGTCATATTCTTCCTGCATGTGGTTCGCCAGAGCCTTCTTCATAATCCGCTGGATGTCCGAGGGCGAAAACAGCTTGCTGTTGATGGAGGACGCTTTCTTTACCCAGCACTTTGCATCCTTCGGGAGATACACCTCCCACGGGATGGCCTTCGTCTCCTCGAACAGCTCATCAAAGGTCCGCGCCTCAAAATCGCCGACCTTCAGAAG
>DMCD01000037.1:2288-6113 GCA_003445895.1 Lachnoclostridium sp.
ACACGCTCCGCCGTGCGGAGGAAGATATTTGCCCGGCAGACGGCCTTCGCGTCGCCGCGGAAGGTCACTCTCCCGTTCTCCACCTCCGAGACTTCGTATCCCAGATCCTGTATTTCCCGTTTCAGCACGGCCTCCAGCCCGAAATGGCAGGGTGCCATCAGTTCATATAAAGCCAAAATCCTTCTCCCCCGGTTTTTCCGTCCGTGTCATAGCCTTAATTTTTCTGAAATATCTTATACGGATTATCCGCCGCTGTCAATGTCAAATCTGTTCATAACCCATCCAAAGAGCAGACCGCTTCTGCAGCGGACGGAAATGAAAAGAACTGCTGCGGCATCGCCGCAGCAGTTCAGGTGTCTATGTGTATTATGAGGTTTACCCCAGAACACTTATGATTTTGACCGGTGCCCGGTAGTTCCACTCCGAAACCTTGATGCCGTTTCTCTCGTTGGATGCGTGAACCACCTTTCCGTCACCGATGTACATGGCCACATGGCCGATTCTTCCGCCTCTGGTGTAGAACAGCAGGTCGCCCGGCTGCATCTGATCCGGTGTGATAGCCACGCCCTGGTTGGCCTGGCTGGCAGAGGAACGCTCCATGTATACGCCTGCCGTGTTGGCCAGGACATAGCGCATGAATCCGGAGCAGTCCACGCCGGTGTGCGGGTCATTGCCGCCGTACACGTAGCGGCCGACGCCTACGAAGGAAAGGGCGTAGTCCACAACGGCCTGACGGACCTCGGAAGTCTCCGCTGCCTCTGCCGCATCCTTAGCGGCATCGGTTGCCTGGGCCACCTCGCCTGAGCTGTGGAGGCTGACGGTGCCGTCCGGCTTCACATAGCCGTCGCCCTCGCCAATCTCAATCTTAACCCAGCCGTTCTCACTCTTTCCGGTTACTTTATAAGAAGTGCCTGCAGCCGCTTCCGCGACCACCATGGCGCTGTCGGCATCATCCGAGTAAATGCTGGTATTGTCCTCTTCCACCACAGCGAAGATATCGCCGGAAGCCGCAGCACCGTCCTCCGGTGCAGCGAACGCCGCCATCGGCTTTGCAGCCAGCAGCGCAGCACAGAAACCAATCATCCCCAGAAACTTATATCCGTAAAACTTCATTCACAAATACCCCTAATTGTTACACAAATGTTAAATTCTGTTACAGGGGTATTATATCGATCCTGGCACAATAAGTCAAGTTTTTCACAAATTCTTCAGATTGTGTTAATAAATCAGCCCCCCGGAGAATACAGAGAACCGGCCGGAAAGCTCGCTTTCAGGCCGGTTCTGTGCATTCTGCGGGGGCGGACAAGAGGCGAAGCCTCTCTGTCCGGCTGCAGCCCGGATTGCCCCGCAATCCGGGCTGTGGGTGCTGATTCTCTGTGCTTCATGCTCGGATTGCCCCGCAATCCGGGCTGTAGGTACTGATTTATCTGATTTGCGCTTCCGCCCTCTTCACATCAAACCAGAATTTCACGCCGCCTTCGCAGTTCTCGGCGCCGTATTTCCGGTGATGGGAATCCATGACGGCTTTTACAATGGAAAGGCCGATGCCGCTGCCGCCGTAGGCGCGGGTTCTGGCCTTGTCGACCTTGTAGAATTTCTGCCACAGCTTGTCCAGGTCTTCTTCAGGAATATGCTTTCCGCTGTTGTAGACTGTGACGCGGACCACGTTTTTCTCATCGGAATCCCCGATGGCGATGGCGATCCGCCGGTCTCCCGCCGCATGGTTGATGGCGTTGTTCAGATAGTTGGTCACGACCTCCTCGATGCGGAACTCATCGGCATATACCTGAATGTCCTCCGCACAGTCAAATTCTACGGAAAGCTCCTTCTCCCGGAGGACGATGCCGGATTTGGCGATGACGCCGCGGATAAGCTCCGGAAGGCTGAACGCAGTCATTTCCCCGGGTTCCTGCCCGAATTCCAACGCACTTAAGGAGAGCAGCTGCCGCACCATGGTATTCATTTTCTGGGATTCATCCACGATGACGCTGCAGTAATAATCTCTGTTTTCCGGGTCCTCCGCCATACCCTCGGACAGGCCCTCGGCGTAGCCCTGGATCAGGGCGATGGGCGTCTTTAATTCATGGGAGACGTCGGCGATGAACTCCTTGCGCATCTCGTCGATTTTGACCTTCTCATCGATGTCCTTCTGCAGCTGGTCGTTGGCGAGGCGCAGTTCTCCGATGGCCTCTTTCAGGCGGTCGGACAGGGTGTTCATGCTGTTGCCCAGGGTTTCGATCTCCGTGGCTGCATGGCCGGTGGAGGTATATTTTGCATCAAAGTCCAGTCTGGACATCCGCTCGGACAGAGTGGAAAGCTCATTGACCGGCTTGGTGACATATTTGGTGATGAGATAGGCCAGGAATGCGCCGATGGCGGCGACAATCAGGCCCACATACATCAGGAACCGGTTGGAAATCCAGGCCGCCTCCCGGATGCTGTCCATGGGGACCGACATGATGAATACGGTGCCATTGTCCGTAAAGTAGCCCCAGCTCTCCAGGAAGGCCTGCCGGTTCCGGCGGTCGGAGGACTTCTGAATGCGGTAATTGTCCGTCTCCAGAATGGTTTCAATCTGGGGCGGGAACTGTCCCAGAATGTACCGCTGGACCCGCTCCTGCAGCATTCTCGCATCGGTAGTGGAGCTGACCAGCGTCTCACCCCGCATGCTGTCGTAGATGAGCACCGTGATGTTGGAGGTGTCTCTCAGCTGCTGCACGGTCTCCGCCAGTTCTTCGTCATCGATGATGCCCGCAGCGCCTGTAGCAGATATCTCCGTCTTCCCGGAAGTACCGGCAGGATTCTCCGCCTCGTCCGTCTTCCCGGCTCCGGCTTCTCCCGCCGCCTGTGTCTTGGATTTCTCGTCTGCCTTCCGCACCGCCTCATCGATTCTGGTGTAGGCGTCCTGCAGAAGGGACACCTTATAGTTCTGATAGTAGATTTCCAGGAACCGGTCGTTGGTCGCCCACATGGCCATAATAAACAGAAGAATCAGGCCGATGAAGGTCACCGTCAGCCGGAACCGGAGGGAATTCAGTTTCTTTCCCATCACTCGCCCGCCTTTTCCTCATGAACCGGCTCAAACTTGTAGCCCATGCCCCAGACCGTCTTGATATAATCTCCCTTGTCTCCCAGCTTGCTGCGGAGCTTCTTCACGTGGGTGTCGATGGTCCGGGCATCGCCGAAATAATCGTAATTCCAGACATTATTGAGAATCTTCTCTCTCGAGAGGGCGATCCCCTGGTTCTCGGCAAAGTAGGTCATCAGCTCAAATTCCTTGAAGCTCAGCTCCACCGGCTTTTTGTCCACGCTGACCTGATGGGCCGCCTTGTCGATGGTGATGCCGCCCACCTCCAGCACATCGGACTGGGTGTTTCCGCTTCTTCTGAGAAGTGCCTCCACGCGGGCCACCAGAATCTTCGGGCTGAAGGGCTTGGAGATGTACTCGTCCACGCCCAGCTCGAAGCCCATGAGCTCATCGCTCTCCTCGCCCCGCGCCGTCAGCATAATCACCGGAACCCGGCTGTACTGCCGGATGGTCTTTAACACCTCCCAGCCGTTCATCTTCGGCATCATCACATCCAGAATAATCAGCGCGATGTCCTTCTGGGCGAAGAAGGTCTCCATGGCCTCCTCTCCGTCTGCGGCTTCCATCACCAGAAATCCCTTGATGGAAAGGAAATCCTTCACCAGCTTCCGCATCCGCGCCTCATCATCCACTACCAGTATTTTCAATGCATCCATGTCCAGACCTCGATTCAGATACTTAAATATTTATCCAGAGACTTATCTGTTTCATATCATCCACAGTTTAGCAGACCCGTT
>DMCD01000182.1 GCA_003445895.1 Lachnoclostridium sp.
GGATATTCTGTTTTTCGCCATTTGTTATCCATCTCCTGCCTGTACCGGGCGTACTCATCCTGTCTCTGCCATCCGGGCTTTCTTCCGAAAGGCTCAGACCGCCCCGGCCGTCTCGCTTTCATCAAGCTCATCCATGCCGGTCGCTTCCACCAGATGATTGCTGATCTCCTTTACAGTATCGGAAGGCTCGTAGGCCGTATCGCCGAAGAAGTTTGCGTGCAGGCTCTTTACGTTGCTCTCCAGTGTTCTGGGAATGACGCAGAAGCCCCGCTTGCCCATGCGCCGCTCGCCCCGGGTTTCCGGGAATCCGGCGGTGCCGCCGATATGATAGCGGGATACGTGGGAGGCCATATAGAGCATGTCCTGCACATCCACGCTGGTGGCCAGCTGCGGCAGTACCACGCCGATCAGCGACTGCAGTGTGGCAAGGTCCGCCTGCTTCACCTTCTCAAAGGCAAGCTGAATCACCTTCCGCTGTCGCTCGGTCCGCATATAATCGGAATCCATCAGACGGAGTCTTCCGTAGGCCACGGCCTGGACACCGTCCAGGTGCTGCATGCCGCCGGCCTTCAGCTGCGTCGAGGGAACTCCCGTCGCATCCACCGTCTCGGCGATGAATGCGTTCATATAATAGAATTCCTCCTGGGAAAGCTCCACGTCGATGCCGCCGAGAATATTGATCCCGTCGGCGACGGCTTTCCAGTTAAAGGTGGCATAGTCCTCGATCTGCAGGTCCAGGTTCCGGTTCAGCGCCTGTACCGCATCATTCGGTCCGCCCAGCATGTAGGCGGAATTGATCTTGTTGTAATCGTCGTCCCGGATGTTCATGTAGGTATCCCGGTACACGGACACCAGATTGATCTCTCCGGTATCGTGATTGATATTCACCAGGATATTGACGTCGGCATTGTTGCCCTTGCCCAGGGTATTGTCCCGGCTGTCCACGCCGAACACCGCCACGGTCCAGAATCCCTTTAAGAGCTCCTCGGTCTCCGCCGACAGGTTCTCATTCCGGATATCGTCCCGGTTCCAGGGAAGCCGCTGGATCAGATCCAGCTTTCCCTTGGCGTAGAATCCTATGCCCGCAATCAGCACAAAAAGTACCAGCAGAACCGGCACCAGGAATCCCTTTTTCTTTTTTCTTCTGCGCCGTACCGGCGTCCTTCTCCTTCCGGAAGTTCTCCCCGCATCGGCTTTTCTGCTGCCCGGTTCACTTCTCCAGGCAACCTCCCTCTTGGGCTTTTCCATCCAGACCGGCAGCTCCACATCCGCGGGAGTTTCCTCCGCGGCAGCTTTCTTTGCCGGTGCATTCTCCGGCGGCGCTTTCCGGACCTGCTTTGCCCGGCTCCTGGGCCGCCTTTCTCCGCTGTCCCCGAACTCATCGGTGATGAGATTCAGTTCCTCTTCCTGTTCCTCCGGAGAAAGCCCGTCTATCTTAATCTCTTTCATACACTACCTTCAAACCCGGGATTAATAAGCATTCTTATTGATAAATCCCTTGAAAAATGTCAGGAACAGGATCTTGAAATCGAATCCCAGCGTCCAGTTCTCAATATAATACAGGTCATGCTCGATTCGCTTGCGAATCGACGTATCACCGCGGTATCCGTTGACCTGGGCCCATCCGGTCATGCCCGGACGCACCTGGTGCTTAATCATGTAGCGCGGAATCTCTTCGCGGAATTTCTCCACGAAGAAGGGGCGTTCCGGCCTCGGTCCCACCAGGCTCATATCGCCCTTCAGGACATTGAAAAACTGGGGCATCTCATCAATGCTGGTTTTCCGGATGAAGGCGCCCACCTTCGTCACCCGGGAATCCCCGGGCGTTGTCCACTGATGTTTTTCCTTCTCCGCCGGCTGCAGCGTCATGGAGCGAAACTTGTACATCTTGAAGGGCTTGTTGTGCAGTCCCACCCGCTCCTGGCAGAAGATCACCGGTCCTTTAGATGTGAGTTTCACCGCCAGGGCTGCCAGAATCATCACCGGCGAGAACAGAACAATCGCCACCAGGGCGCCGAAGATATCGACGGCCCGCTTGATGGTCCGGTTCAGAAGATTGGTCAGCGGCACATGTCTTATATTGATGACCGGAAGTCCTTCCAGATCCTCCATATAGGGCTGGGTCGGAATAAACCGGAAGTAATCGGGGATAAACTTGGTATGCACGCCGGACTTCTCGCAGGCCGCCACAATCTCTTCCAGATGGGCGTACTCCCCGATTCCCAGGGTGATGGCGATCTCATCCAGCGTATTCAGCTCCAGAATCCGGTTCAGGTCGCTGATCTTGCCGATCACCCGGACGCCGCGGTATTCTCTGCCCCATTCCGACTTATCATCCAGGATGCCGCGCACCTTGTATCCCCACTCGGGATTGGCCCGCACCCGGTCGATAAAGCTCTCTGCCGCCCGGCTGTATCCCACGAGCAGCATATGCTTCTGGTTATATCCCTTCGACCGCATGGACCGGAGACTTAAGCGGATCGCCGCTCTGGCCGCCATATCCCCAATGGTGTTGAAGGCGTAGAACAGCAGCACCATCGGACGCGAGAAGTGATAAAAATACGGGTTCTTTCCGCCCAGGAACAGAACCAGTGCCATGCCCAGCACGCCGATGGTGTTGGCCTTGAACACATTTGCCAGCTCTGTCCTTGCCAGCTGAACCCGTTTCGGTACATAGAGATGGAAAAATCCGTACAGCAGCAGGTATACCGGAACAACAACGACAGCCGCAATCAGATAGACTGCGGCCATCGCTTCTCTGTTCTGCTGTGTGACATAGGATCCGGAGTTCCCAATCATGAGATACCATGCCAGTCCGTAGGACAGCACGATAATCAGCGCATCCAGAAGCACATGGATGCGGTTGAGCCTCTCCTGATTATCTTTAATCATATCACTATCACCTTACTGCTGTAGATTCCCCGCAGGAACCCCCGCGGGGAATGAATTCTTATTCTGCTTATTCTGCCCCTGGTCCGGAGGCGTCGCCGTCAACGGAGTCTCCGCCCGGAACCACGACAACACCGTGGCCATCCGAGCTGCCGGAAGAGGAACTTCCGCCCGGTCCCGCACTGCTGTCAGCTTCCGTTGTCCTGGCAGCGGTGGGTCCGGTCTGTTCCGAACTCTTTGTCTCCGATTTGCTCTTTGTCTCCTCCGTGGAGCCCGGCTTAGCGGTCCTCGTCTCCGATGGCTTTGCGCCGGGGCCTACCGCTTCCTCGTCGTCCTCATCTTCATCCTCGTCACGGGATCTGGTTTCGGATCCGGGTTTGGTCATCTTTGTTTCCGACGGTCTTCCGCCCGGTCCGTACTGCTCATCATCCGGCCGGTTGGACTTTCCGCCCGGTCCGAACTCCTCGTCCTCCTCACGGGTCGGTCCGTCCTCTTCCTCGTAATCCTCCGGCGGGTCGATCACATTGCCGTCCTCGTCGGTCTCAAGAATCGGATCCCCGTTTTCATCGGTCTCGACGGGTTTCCTCTTTTTGTTCTTCTCCGGGATAATCTCCCGTCCATCCTCATCTGTCGGGTAAATGTTATTGCCGTCCTCATCCGTCGGATAGATGGTATTGCCGTCTTCATCGGTCTCATAGATGATGTTGCCGTCCTCGTCATACTCATAGACGATATTGCCGTCCTCATCCGTCTCGTAAACCGACTTGTTCTTTGCTTCCTCCGTGGATACCGGCTGCAGCGCTTCGCGCCTTGCTCTGGACTGTCCCACCAGACGACGGAAGGTCACAACGCCGATACCCTGGTCGGTCGGCACATGCCCGATGAGCTTGCCGTTCTTGGTGTAGCCGCTGGTATTGGCGATATGGTCGCTGATCTCCTGCACACGGGAGGGAATCTGGAAATCCTGCTCATCAAACAGGAACTTATGCAGCTCCACCACATTGTAGGCCAGGGTCTGCGGGATAACGCAGTCGCCGATGGAACCCATGTCCTTCTCTCCGCGGGCCATGGGGAAGCCCATGGTATCCGAGATATCAAACTTGGTGATTACCTTGGCCAGCGGATACAGATCATCCGGCTGCAGGTTTGTGGCCAGCTGCGGCATGATGGCGTGCATGCATCCGTAGAGGGTCTTGAAATCCGCCTGCTTTGCTTTTTCCAGGGCCTTTTCCACCACGATTCTCTGGCGCTCCGTGCGGGCGTAGTCCGTATCGCTGTAACGGATTCTCGCATAGGCAACCGCCTGGATGCCGTCCAGATGGACGTGGCCGCCGTGCTCCAGCTGCGTGCTGGGAACGCCGGTCTCCTTGACGGTCTCTGAAATGTAGGCGTTGATCCAGGAGAACTCCGCATCACTTAAGTCCACATCCACGCCGCCCAGGATATTGATGGCCTCGGCTACGGCCTTCCAGTTGAAGGTCGCATACTGGGTAATATTCAGGGCCAGGTTCTTGTTGAGCGCCTTGACGGCCTGCTCCGGTCCGCCGTAGGCGTAAGCCGCGTTGATCTTATTGTAGGAATTCTTGTCGGAAATATTCAGGTAGGTGTCGCGGAAGACGGAGACAATCTTCACCTCTCCGGTTTCCAGGTTGGCCCGGACGATCATGTTCACGTCCGCGTTTGTTCCCTTACCTACATTCAGCTGGCCGCTCTTACCCTCCGCGCGGGAGTCGACGCCGAAGCAGGCTACCGTAAAGTAGCCCTTCATCTCCTCAATCTGCTCCTCGGTCAGGTCCAGGTTCTGAACCTCCTCCTCGTGGAACTCGATCTTCTGCATCGTGCCGAAGGTCTTCTGGTACATAAACCAGATGCCGGCGCCGATCAGAAGTGCCACCACCAGGAGGACTTCCAGCACAATCAGCCAGATTCTCCTCTTCTTCGCCTTTCTGCGGCTCCGCTGGGACGCACTGTGCCTGGTTCTGGACGATGATGTACGTCTTGTGCCTGTGCGTCCGTTTCCGGAAGAGAAGTCGTCTGCCTCATCCTTCCATGCTCTCTGTCTGTGTTCTCTTCTGGCGCGCATGCGCTCCAGCTCGTCATCTTCCTCGTATCTCATCCGATACCCTTTCTTCACCCGCCGTTATCTGCGGTCTGTCACATGTCTTGCCAGAAACTCCCTGATATAGACGAAGGTTCCGATAACCAGCTCCGCCTGAATACTCAGGTAATTCGGCAGGTGCTTCGGAACAAAGGGGACTTTCCTGCACTTAGGAGCTGTCTTTATCCCTTCCGAAATTCCTTCCAGATATTCTCTGCCATAGCCCATATTGCGGAAAAATCCGTACTTCACCGCACTTCCCGCAATAATGGAGGGAAGATTGACCAGAAGCTGCGGCCACGGCATGTTTTTCCAGTTCAGATAGATGTTGTTCCGCGCCGCCAGGCGTACCTTGAAGGCGTTGTACTTCGACCCGCTGGTGCCGCTTCCCACATGGAACACCTTCGCCCGCGGGGCGTACATATTGTGGTAGCCGTGGATCTTCGCCCGGTATCCCACGTCGATATCCTCCAGATAGGCAAAGTGCATCTCATCGAAAAAGCCTATCTCGTCGAAGACCTCCCGCCGGTAGATGCCGGCGCCGGCACAGGCGGAGAATACCTCCCCGGCCTTCCGGTACTTCCGGATATCCCGGCCCACGCCGCGCTGAAATGCCCAGCCCAGGACAGAATACATATCCCCGGCATCATCCATCAGATCCGGATGATACATCTGTATCATCTTCGCGCTGACGGAAAAGATTCTGCCGGACCGGGAAATCATCCGCTCCAGCTCCTCCACATAGGAGGGGTCTGCCGTCACGTCGTTATTCAGAAGAATCACGTAGGGCGTGTCCGCCTCCCGGATTCCCAGGTTCACCGCTCCGGAAAACCCGGTATTCTCCGGCAGAAGAATCACCCGGATGCGTGCTTCCTGCTTCTCATACGCCCGGAGCCATTCGGCACTGCCGTCGGTGGAGCCGTTATCGATGATTAGCGTTGTGA
>DMCD01000237.1 GCA_003445895.1 Lachnoclostridium sp.
GCGCTGACTGGCTTAAGAGCCGGCAGATGACCCATAAAGAGCTGCTGAAGGCCGGCTGGGATGTGGGCGTGGCCTGGCAGGACGGCACCATGTTTGACTGGCCCGCAAGCATCCGCATGAACCTGGCGCTGCCCTATGCCCGGGTGGCGGAAGCATTTGCCAGACTTGGAAAATACGTATTTGCCGCACAGAGAGGATAGCAGGCATGGAAGCAAAGTTTTATGATCCGGAAACCCTCAGGAGGCTGCAGCAGGAGATCCTGTCAATTCTGGATGATTTCCTTCTGATCTGCCGGGAGAACGGTCTGGAATACTACGGAATCGCCGGCACGGCCATCGGGGCCATCCGGCATAAGGGATTTATCCCCTGGGACGATGACATCGACATCGCGATGCCCAGACGGGATTTTGAGCGGTTCTGCCGCATCGTGAAAAAGAAGTATGGGGATAAGTATCTCATCCTGAATGCGGAGAATTACCCGGCCTACCCGCTGATGACCACCCGGATGGTGAAGAAGGGGACGGTATTTGTGGAAGAGGTCATGAAGGATGTGGACTGCCCTTTCGGCATCTTCCTGGACCTCTATGTGCTGGACAATATTGCCGATGACAGGGCCGCCTATGAAAAACAGGCCTGGACTGCCTGGTTTTTCAGCAAGCTGATGATTCTCCGGGCGCTGGAGAAACCGACCCTGGCCCAGAAGGGGATGACGGCGAAGCTTATCTGGCTGGCCTGCCGGATGGTAAACCGTGTGCTTCGGCTGCTTAAGGTTTCCCAGGAATACCTCTACCGGAGGTGTGCGGCGGAGTGCCGCAGATACAACCGGTATCCCACAAAGAGAATGGCATTTCTCGGGGACAGCAGTCCCTACTGGAATACGGTGGACAGAGAACAGCTCTATCCCCTGCTGTATCTTCCCTTTGAGGGGAGACGGCTGGCATTCCCGGCAAATATTGACAGCATGCTCCGCCTGCAGTACGGAGATTATATGATTATGCCGCCGGAGGAGAAGCGGAAGACCCACTATCCTTACCGGCTGGAATTTGAAGAAACAGGGAAGTAGTTTCATGAATTACATTACATCGCTCCTGTACGGGAGCGACCGGAACATCGAACGGCGCAACGTCAGCTGGAATATGGCGGGAAGCTTTATCTACGCGCTGGCGTCCATGCTGCTCACCATCGCCGCCGTGCAGGCGGCGGGGGAGGACGAGGGCGGAATCTTCGCCTTTGCATTTTCCACCTTCGGCCAGCATATGTTTATGGTGGCCTATTACGGCATGCGCCCGTTCCACATCACGGATATCTCCGGCCGGTACACCTTCGGGGAGTATCTGGCGCTGCGGAAGAGGACCTGCGCCGCTGCCGTCGCCATCTGCTGCCTGTACCTGGGGTATGAATACCTCTGCGGGACCTATACGGTGCACAAATGCGCCATCATCTTCCTGATGGTGCTCTATAAGGTGATTGACGGCTATGCCGATGTCTACGAATCGGAGTTTCAGAGAAACGGACGTCTGTACCTGACGGGAAAGTCCCTGACGTTTCGAACCTGCCTTTCGGTCTGCGCATTCCTTGCGCTGCTGATTCCGACAGGGCAGCTTCTGCCGGCCTGCACGGCGGCTGTGGCCGCCCAGGTTCTGGGGTTTGTTCTCTTTGATACGGGGGTTATCCGGATTCTTCCCGGCACGGACTGGAGCCGGGGGGAAGGGAAGGTGCGGAGACTCGCCCTGGACAACCGGACCCTGTTTTTATCGGCCATCCTGGACTTCTATGTATTTTCCGCGGCAAAGTATGCCATCGACCAGAACATGGCGGACAAGTACCAGGCGTTGTTTGCGGCCATCTTCATGCCCACCAATGTGATTAACCTGGTGGCCGGCTTTGTCATCCGCCCCTACGTGACCATCCTTTCCGACGACTGGGCGGAGGGAAGGCTTTCCTCGTTCATGGGCGTGGTGCGCCGGATCTCGGCCATCATCGCGGGACTCACGGTCCTGGCCCTTTCGGCTGCTTGGCTTCTGGGCATTCCGGTGCTCTCGCTGCTCTATCCGAAGCTGGGATATATGCTGGCGGAGAGCAGGGTGCCGCTTCTGCTGATCATTTTCGGCGGGGCCTGCAATGCCTTTATCAATCTGTTTTATTACACGCTGGTCATTATGGACCGGAAGCCGGTTATCTTTGCCGGGTATGTGATTGCGGCGGCGGCGGCCGTCCTCATCTCCCCGGCGGCGGTAAAACGATGCGGAATCTTCGGCGGCGCCCTGTCCTATGTGGCGCTGATGGCGTTCCTGGCACTGTTTTTCATGGGTATGACCATGTATTTCTACAGAGAGCGGAGGAGAAAAGATGCTTAATTTTGCGGTGGGGCCGGTGATGATGTCCCCGGAAATCCGGCGGATCGGTGCGGAGGAGATTCCCTATTTCCGCACGCCGGAATTCTCCCGGCTGATGAAGGAAAATGAGGAGATGATGTGCCGCCTGATGCAGGCGCCGGAGGGCTCGCGGGCCGTATTTCTTACGGGCTCCGGAACTGCGGCCATGGAGGCGGCGGTCATGAACATGTTTACAAAAGAGGACCGGGTTCTCGTGGTCAACGGCGGAAGCTTCGGCGCCCGCTTTGCAAAGCTCTGCCGGATTCACCATATTCCCTATGAAGAGCTCTGCCCGGAGCGGGGAACACCGGTTACCAGAGAAGACCTGGACCATGCCGCCGGCAGCGGATTTACCGGCCTTCTCATCAACATCGATGAAACCTCCACCGGCGTCCTCTATGACATGAAGATGGTGGGAGACTTCTGCAGAGAGCACGGAATCTGTCTGGTGGCGGATGCGGTGAGCTCCTTCCTGACCGACGAATTCCGGATGGGAGAATGGGGGGCGGATCTGGCGCTTACCGGCTCCCAGAAGGCCCTGGCGCTGCCGCCGGGACTCTCCATCCTCACCTTGAGCCCCGCGGGCGTAAGAAGGGTAATGTCCCATGAGGTGGAATCCCTCTATTTCGACTTAAAGGACTATCTGATAAACGGCGAGCGGGGCCAGACACCCTACACGCCGGCAGTGAGCGTGCTGCTGCAGCTCCACGAAAGACTCTCGGAGATTCTCTCCCGGGGCCTTTCTGCGGAGCTGGCGAGGGCAAAGGCCCAGGCGGAGGACTTCCGGGAGCGGATTAAGGATCTCCCGCTGGAGATTGTCTCATCCTCCCTCTCCAATGCGGTGACGCCCCTGCATCCCACGGGGCATTACGCCGACGGAAGCCCGGTGAGTGCGAGGAAGGTGTTCGAGGTTCTGAAGGATGAGTATGATATCTTTGTCTGCCCCAACGGCGGAGAGCTGGAGCACCTGGTGTTCCGGGTCGGACATATCGGAAACCTTAAGCCAGCGGACAATGAGACGCTGGTGCGGGCATTCCGTGACCTTGTGAGGAGGGGACTGCTGTGAAAGTATTTATTCTGGCTGCGGGCCGGGGAACCCGGATTTCAAGATTTCTTTCCGGAAAGCCGAAATGCACGGTGGATATAGGCGGGATCCCGCTGATCCGCTATACGGTGGAGCTGCTTAAGTCCAGGGGAATTAAGGACATCGCCATTTCCCTGGGATACCGGGCCGATGTGATCAAAGAGGTGCTTAAAGGATGCGGCGTGACCTATTACATCAATCCCTTCTACGATGTCACCAACAGCATCGCCTCCGCCTGGTTTGCGAAGGACTTCCTGACCGGGGATGACATCCTCATCATGAACGGGGATGTGTATCTGGAGGCAGCCCTTCTGGACCGGATTCTTGAAGAACAGGGGAGTCCGGTGATGTATGCCGATGAGAGCCGCCGGGAGACGGCGGACTACAAGTTCTTCTATGAGGACGGGATTCTCAGGAAGTACGGAAAAGAGCTGGCAGGAGATGACATCACGGGAGAGTATATCGGCATCGGCCGGTTCTCCAAAGACTTCATGCCGGATTTCCTCCGCCGGATGGAAGAGATGATCGGACGGCAGGAGCACCAGGTATGGTGGGAAAATGTGGTCTATTCCATGTGCAGCGAGCGGCCGGTCTACGTAAAGGACGTGGGCGGCATGTTCTGGGCGGAAGTGGACTATATCGAGGATTATGACCGGATTCTGGCCCACCGGGGCATAGAGAGAAAACACTGAGAGAACCGGGAAGTGGAGAGCAGATGAGCAGGGAACGGATGAAAAAGGGAATATGGATTCTTTGCGCGGTGCTGGTGCTGGGAATTCTCTGTGAATTTCTGGCCAATCTGCCGGCGCTTCTTTCCCCTGCCCGGAATCAGGCAAAACAGATCCCGCTGTCGTCCGTGACCGGCACCGGCTTTGCAAGAGAGAAGGAGTTTCTCTCGGCGGATGAGACGGAGGTCCACATCCACATTCCGCTGGACGGAAGCTACATTACCGAGTTTTCCTATGATTACGCCTATGACGGGCTGCTGAATGCCCGGATTACGCTGGGAACGAGAAACCCCTACGGGGAAGTCCGCGAGAAGGAGGCGCTGCAGTACTTCGACCGGAACATGGCGCCCCTTCACCGGTCCATCGTGCCGGTGCGGGATAAGGCAGACTATATAGAGCTGTCCGTCTACCGGTGGGAGCTGGGAGACGAGGGGCTGGAAGACCTGATGGACTTTGCAAACCTTCCCCTCCGTTTTACCGCCTTTGAGAGCAGCTGTGTGCCCAGGGTCAATCCTCTCCGGCTCGGCTTCTTCTGGGCCGTGTTTGCTGTAGCGGGAATGGTTTTTTGTCTGCGGGACGTGTTTGCGCGGCACATCGAGCGGGGCTTTCTGGTGATGGCCCTGTGCTTCGGGCTGCTGTTTTCCCTGAGTCTTCCCGCCAACAAGGTCAGCTGGGATGAAGAGGTGCATTTTTCCCAGGTTTTCTGGCTGGCGAATTATAAGAAACCCATCGATATCACAAATCCGGTGCTGATGGAGTTCATCACCGGCATGGATACCTGGCCCTACAACCAGCCCGGCGGCGCCGAAGAGCAGAAGCTTCTGGATTCCTATCTGGAAGAGCAGGCGCGGTACGGGGAAGGAGAGCATCACTGGAGCGCCGATGTGAACTGGACGACCGTGACCGGCTATGCCGGATCCGCCGTCATGGTTAAGGCAGCGGAGATCCTCCATCTGCCCTTCCAGATTCTGTGGAAGCTGGGGCGGCTGGGAAATCTTCTGGTATACTGCGCCATCATGTACGCTGCCATACGGCTCTGTCCTGCCGGGAAGGCAATCATGGCCTTCCTCGCCCTTATGCCGGAGCCGCTGTTTCTGGCGGGCACCTACTCCTACGATCCGACGGTGAACGCATTCCTCTGGCTGTCCTTTGCCCTCATGCTCCGGTACATTCTGCCGGGGCATGAGGAAGGAATCAGTTGGAAAATGTACGCGCTGATTCTTTTCACCTTTTTCTGGGGCTGCCGCATCAAGGCAGTCTATGCGCCGCTGCTTCTCCTGGGACTCTTTATTCCTAAGGAGAGGTACCGCAGCAGGAGAGAGTGCCTTCTTATGCGGGCGGGATTCCTGCTGCTCACAGCCGGACTCATTCTTTCCTTTGTGCTGCCCGTGGTCATGGCGCCGCGGGACATCGGGGACCTTAGGGGCGGCGATACCAGCGAGAAGGGGCAGATGGCCTATATTCTGGGACAGCCCCTGGGTTATGCGAAAATCCTTGCAGAGAGCATATTCCGGACCTTCCCCTCCTACTGCTTCGGGGAAGCGTCTCTCGGCCTTCTGGGCCATATCCGGACCATCACCCACACCTGGCTTCTCTATGCCGGCGCGGCGATGGTTATCCTCACGGGAACAGGGCAGAAGCAGGAGGAAGAGAGAGCCTTTTCCTGCCCGGGATGGAAGTTCCGGCTTCCGGTATTCCTTCTTGCGGGATTTACGGCCGTTCTCGTCTGGACTTCCATGTATATCGCCTTTACCGTACCGGGAAAGGCCGCCATCGAAGGCGTACAGGGGCGCTACTACCTGCCGTTCCTGTTCCTTCTCTGGTTTATCTTCTCGCCTCCGGGCATAAGCCTGAAGATCCGGGAGGAGAAATACAATGCACTGGTGCTGGGACTGGCCGCGCTGATTCTTTCATCCACCTGGTGGAGCGACATCTATATGCTGTTCTGCCGGTAAGCACTAATTGACAAGCGCGGTGAAAAATTTTATGATAATCTGTAAATGTTCAGCACCCGGGAAATCAGGGGTGCAAGAAGAGAGGACCGGACTGATGAATTCTGAGCTGCACACATTTGCCATCTGCGCCTACGGGGAATCGCCGTATCTGGAGCAGTGCATCCGGTCTCTTTTAAACCAGACGGTAAAGAGCCGTGTCATCTGCTGTACGGCGACGCCCTCTCCCTGGCTTCGGACACTGACCAAAAAGTATGAGATTCCGCTCTTTGTGCGGCAAGAGAAGCCGGGGATCCGGGAGGACTGGCTGTTTGCCTATCAGACGGCGAAGAGTGCTCTCGTGACTATCGCCCACCAGGACGATATCTACCGGAAGAACTACACAGAGGAGCTCCTTCGGGCCTATAAAAAATGGCCGGATATGACCGTCTTTGCCAGCGATTATCTTACCATCCGCATGCGGAACGGGAAGGCGGAGGATGATTCCATGAATCTTCCCTGGCTGGTGAAGAAGGTGCTGCGGCTGCCGCTCCGGGTAAAACCCCTTTCCGGCAGGAACTGGGTGAAGAAGACAGCCCTTCTCTTCGGGAATTCCATCTGCTGCCCCAGCTGTACCTACCATAAGGAAAGGATCGGGGAAGAGATGTTTGACTCCTCCTACCGCTACGCCCTGGACTGGGACAATCTCCTGGACCTGGCGGAGAGGGAGGGACGGTTTGTCGTCTCGGAGAAGCCGCTTATCGCCTACCGGATTCACGACGGGTCCGCCACCAAGGCGCTGATCGTGAACAGGGAACGGTTTTCTGAAGAAGAGTCCATGTTCCGGAAGATGCTTCCCGGATTTGCTGCGGACCTGATTCTGCGTTTTTACGGGTACGCCAGCAGAGAGTACGACTGACAACGATTATGCGGGGATGACAGATGCAGAATAAAACGGTGGATGTAATTATTCCGACTTTCCGGCCGGACCGTAAATTTGATATACTTTTGCAGAGACTTCTGTCGCAGAATGTCAGGCCCCGGCGTATCATTGTGGTCAATACGGGCGAGGAATTCTGGGACGAAGAGCATGTGCGCAAGGTTACCGGAGGGCAGGTGCCGGAGGTGTTCCACGTGCGGCCGGAGGAATTCGACCACGGCGGAACCAGGCACCTGGCAATCCAGCGAAGCGATGCCGACGTGTTTGTGTGCATGACCCAGGACGCGGTGCCTGCAGATAAGGATCTCATCGGAAACCTTCTCGGGATGCTGTATTCCGAGGACCGTGTGGCTGCCGTCTGCGCAAGGCAGCTGCCGATGCCCGACTGCGGCATCATCGAGCGGTACACCAGGCAGTTCAACTATCCGGACAAAAGCAGGATGAAGTGGGAAAAGGACCTGAAAACCATGGGCATCAAGACCTTTTTCTGCTCCAATGTGTGCGCGGCCTACCGCCGGGATATCTATGACCGGATGGGCGGATTCCTCCGAAGAACCATCTTCAATGAGGATATGATCTATGCGGGATATGCCATCCGGGCCGGATACGGCATCGGCTACTGCGCGGAAGCCCGGGTTATCCACTCCCACAATTACGGGGCCGCAGAGCAGATTCACCGGAATTTTGACCTGGCGGTATCCCAGGCGGACCATCCCGAGGTGTTCGGGAATATCTCCTCCGAGGGAGAGGGCATCCGGCTGGTGAAGCAGACGGCCGCCTATCTGATGCGCCACGGAAGGGCGTATCTGCTGCCGAAGCTGGTGCTGCAGAGCGCCTGCAAGTACACGGGATACCTGCTCGGCAAGAATTACAGGAAGCTTCCGGGCGGTCTGGTGAAAAAACTTACAATGAATAAGAATTACTGGGGAAACAAATCATGACGGATGTACTGGTCATCATACCGGCCTACAATGAATCCGCAAATATCGAGACGGTGGTGGGACGATTAAACAGCATCTGTCCGAACTACGACTACGTGGTGGTCAATGACGGGTCCACCGACAGCACGGCGGAAATCTGCAGAAGATGCGGATTTAACCTTCTGGACCTGCCGGTGAATCTGGGACTGGCCGGGGGATTCCAGGCCGGCCTCCGCTACGCGGCCCGGTACGGCTACCGCTACGCCATCCAGATTGACGGCGACGGACAGCACCGGCCGGAATATATCCGGAGCATGAAGGAGAAGATGGACGAGGGCTACGATATCGTCATCGGATCCCGGTTCGTGGGGGAGAAGAAACCATTTACCATGCGGATGATCGGGAGCCGGATGATTGGATTCGCCATCCGCCTGACCACGGGCAAGAAGATCCAGGATCCCACCTCGGGAATGCGGATGTTCAGCAGGCGGATGATTGAGATGTTCGCCGAGGGCCTGAATTTCGGGCCGGAGCCGGATACGGTGTCTTATCTTATCCGGAAGGGTGCGAAGGTAGCCGAGGTTCCGGTGAAGATGGATGAGCGGATGGGCGGAGTAAGCTATCTCACGCCGCTGAAATCTGCCTCCTATATGATAAAGATGCTGGTATCCATCCTGGTGATCCAGGGGTTCCGGTAAATTAAGAAAGAAACTGCGCCTTTTCGGCGAAAAGAGATGCGAAGGGGAAAGACATGACAATCACGCTCCGGCTGGTGGTAACGGCAGCTTCCATACTGACCGCGGCCATGGTTCTCAGAAAAATACGGAAATCCCAGCTGCAGATCGAAGATTCGATTTTCTGGATCGGATTCTGCTTTATTCTGGTGGTATTTGCCCTGTTTCCGCGGGTGCCGGATATGCTGTCGAAGCTGGCGGGAACCTACACGACCGCCAATTTCATCTACATGGCGGTGATTTTTCTGCTGATTGTGAAGCTTTTCCGGATGACGCTTGCTATATCAAAGCTGGAATCCCAGATAAAAAGGCTGGTGCAGGACCTGGCGCTGGAGCGGCACGGCCGGGACAGCGGGGAAGAATACCCGGTCCGGGAGAGTAGCGGCCTGACAGAAAGTAAAACAGAGGAGAAAAAACATGGGACAGATTAAGGTAACAAAGTGCCCGATCGAAGGGCTGTATGTGATTGAGCCCGCCGTGCACGGGGATGCGCGGGGATACTTTATGGAGACCTACAACCAGAACGACATGCACGAGGCGGGCCTGGACATGGTATTTGTGCAGGACAACCAGAGCATGTCGAAAAAGGGCGTTCTCCGGGGACTGCATTTCCAGAAGGAATATCCCCAGGGCAAGCTGGTGCGGGTCATTAAGGGCGCTGTGTTTGACGTGGCGGTGGACCTCCGGGAGGGAAGCAAGACCTACGGCCAGTGGTACGGCGTGGAGCTGACCGAGGAGAACAAAAAGCAGTTCTATATCTCCGAGGGATTTGCCCACGGCTTCCTGGTGCTTTCCGAGACGGCGGAGTTCTGCTACAAGGTAACGGATTTCTGGCATCCTGGCGACGAGAGCGGCCTGGCATGGAATGATCCGGAGATCGGCATCCAGTGGCCCCATGTGGAAGGGGAGTATCCGGGGGATGCATCCTGCGCGGGCTACCGGATGGATGACGGAACAGAGCTTAATCTCAGCGATAAGGACCAGAAGTGGCAGGGCCTTCGGGATACCTTCCATTTTTCCATCTGATTTCTGCGGGAGTAACATTGCGATATGAGATCCTTATTCACGCTGTTTCGTGAAATTATAAAAAACCGGAAGATGGTTCTGGAGCTGGCGAAGGCAGACTTCCGCAAGCGCTTTGTGGGGTCCTATTTCGGCGTGATCTGGATGTTTATCCAGCCGCTGGTGACCATCGCTATCTACGCCTTCATCTTCGGCGAACACGGCATGAAAAACGCCCCGCCGGTGCCGAATGCATCCTATGTCATCTGGCTGGCGCCGGGCATCATCCCGTGGTTTTATTTCAGCGAGGCCCTCAATACGGGCACCAATACGCTGCAGGAATACAGCTACCTGGTCAAGAAGGTGGTGTTCAAGGTGGAACTGCTGCCGGTCATCAAGCTGATATCCTGCTTCATGGTGCATCTGTGCTTCCTGGTGATCATGTTCGGCCTGTATCTCCTGGACGGGAGAAGGCCCATGATTTCCTGGCTGCAGGTCTTCTATTACGCCTTCGCGCTGTCGATGCTGAGCCTGGGAATCATACTGCTCACCGGGGCGGTGCAGATTTTCTTCAAGGATATGGCCCAGATTGTGGGAATCTGCCTGCAGTTCGGCATGTGGCTGACCCCCATCATGTATGACGAGCATATCTTTACCAGCCGCGCCGCGTGGCTGGAGACCTTTTTCAAGCTGAATCCCTTTTATTACATCGCGGCGGGATACCGGGATTCCATGCTGACGGGAGACTGGTTTTTTATGCGACCGACGATGACGCTGTATTTCTGGGCGGTGACGCTTCTTCTGCTGGTTTTCGGACTGCGGGTATTTAAGAAGCTCAGACCGCATTTTTCAGACGTGCTGTAACAGGCAGCTAAAATATGATAGGAAGGCAACGGCAGCAGGGGGAGTCCGGAGCGTTTCCATATAAACTTTTATCAGGAGGTAGTGGAAATGAGTATCAGAATCGGTATCAATGGGTACGGCAACCTCGGAAGAGGCGTGGAGCTGGCAGTCAAGGCAGCGCCGGATATGGAGCTGGCGGCAGTATTTACCAGAAGAGATCCGGCTGCTGTGAAGATCCTTACCCCGGGCGTTCCGGTGGTAAATGTCAGCGAGATCGGTGACTGGAAGGACAAAATTGACGTGCTTATCCTCTGCGGCGGAAGCGCCACAGACCTGCCGGTACAGACACCGCAGATGGCGAAGGATTTCGTCTGCATCGACAGCTTTGACAATCACGCCCATATTCCGGAGCATTTCGCGAACGTGGATGCTGCGGCGAAGGAGGGCGGAAAGCTGGCCATCATTTCCTGCGGCTGGGATCCGGGCATGTTCTCCCTGAACCGTGTTTACGCCAACGCCGT
>DMCD01000048.1:0-3377 GCA_003445895.1 Lachnoclostridium sp.
CCGCCGCCAGGGCGCAGATCCGGGCGATCACCTTCTCTGTCTCGCCCTCCACCAGCGTAAGGTCCGCCTTCGGCGCATAGTGGCGGTACTTCATTCCCGGCGCCTTCGGGTGCACCGCAGGATTCATGGGCCCGGTGATGGCCGGGTCGACAGCCACCTCGCCCACGGCTTCTCTTAACATCTCCATGGTGATGGCACCGGGCCGGAGAAGCATCGGCACCTCACCGGTCACATCCACGATGGTGGATTCCAGGCCGATGCCGGTCTGTCCGCCGTCGAGAATCATCTCGATCTTCCCGTTCAGGTCCTGGTACACGTGCTCTGCCCTGGTGGGGCTGGGCCGTCCCGAGGTGTTGGCCGACGGTGCCGCGATGGGCACGCCCGCCATCCGGATAAGCTCTGCCGCCTGCCGGTCGGAAGGCATCCGCACGGCAACGGTCTGAAGGCCCCCCGTGGTCTCCAGGGGCACCCGGTCATTTTTCTTAAATATCAGGGTCATCGGACCCGGCCAGAAGGTCTCTGCCAGCTTTTTTCCGGTCTCCGGAATCTCTTCTGTGATCTCCTCCACCATGGCCATGTCACAGACATGGGCAATCAGCGGATTATCCGAAGGCCGCCCTTTGGCGGCGTAGATCCTGGCGGAAGCCGTTGCATCCAGGGCATTGCCTCCCAGGCCGTAGACCGTCTCCGTCCGGAATCCCACCAGTCCCCCATGGCAGATGACCTCTGCCGCGGCGCCAATCGCCCGCAGGTCTTCCTTGGTGAAGGGATCGGAGTCCGATACCTTTAATACTCTGGTAATCAATCCTACACACTTCCTGTCATTCTGTTTTTACCGTAACTTATAGTCTAATATAGAATATTAAAAAAGTAAAGGAAAATGGGGCCGCCTGCCCATTCTGCAGACCGCCCCATCTATAGTTCACTCTCATTCAGGTTGCCGATATTTAGTTTTATATCTCTTACTCAATGTCTTAAGGACATCAATCCAATCCATATCTGCATTAGTATACAAAAGGAGTAAATATATGAAACTATTTCCACTGCAGGGAATCCCAGATTTCTGCGCTGTCCATTCCCAGCTTCCATCCGGCGACACCGGCGATGTCCGCTTCCTTTATGGCCTCCATTTTCAGCGCCAGGGACCGCTCCTCCTCCTGCCACAGCTCCGTGAGGCTGTCCTCTGTTCCGATGGATCCATAATACTGACCGCAGGAATCATCCCATTCCATCTGCACATTATGCTGGGAGACCCACCTTTTTGCGGCGGCTATCCCAACCGTCTCTGAAGTAACATCCTCTCCCTTCTGATGCCACAGGCGGGAGTAAAAGGGCACGCCGCAGATGAGCCGCTCCTTCGGTATCTCGGAAAGAGCATCTTCGATGCCTTTCCGGACATAGCCGATGGAGGCGACGGATCCGGCCTCCCCGCCTGCGTAATGCTCGTCATATCCCATGAGAATCACGTAATCCGCCACAACCCCCTGTTCTTTTATGTTGTAGAACGCATTGTAGGAGGCAGGGACATAGTTGTCGACAGAAAGCACCAGTCCCTTTTCGCGGCAGGCCACGGACAGCTCACGGATGAACTCTATGTAATGAACTCCGGCGGAAGCCGGCAGGCTCTCGAAATCTAAGTTAATTCCGTCGATGCCGTAGGTTTCCGCGTCATTTATCAGGTTTGTTATCAGCTTCTCGCGGATGGAGGTTCTGGACAGTATCTCCTCCACGTCCACGTCACCGCTGAACTCATGGCCGAAATTGTCCACCAGGGCCCAGACCTTTATGCCGGCGGCATGCATCTTATCCACGTAAGAGCGCTCGGCAAAGCAGACATAATCACCCTCGCTTCCCTTGAGGGCAAACCAGGTGGGGGATATGACATTGACCCCCTTCGTCTTCTCCAGCAGGCCGTCCACAAAGCTGTTGGCCTGGGTGATGGTCACCTGGTGCCATGCCAGGGTGACTTTTTCGTCCATGGCAATATGGCTGTACACCGGTTCCTCAAAGGTGCTCATCGGCTCCTCGCTCCGGTATTCCCCGAGGCGTCTCAGCGGAAGGTATCCGATGCAGCCGTCCTCTGTCACCACCTGCGCCCAGTTTTCCAGGCTCTCCAGCACAACAACATTCCCTTGTTTTGAAGCTGTGGTGATGATGGGGCTCTTCACGCCCCCGCGGACTCTGACCGGCGTATCCTTCTTCACTTCCGCCGCCGTGTACGCATCCTTTGTATTGCCGATAAATACCCGGGGATACCCGTCTTCCAGGAATACTTCCGTGCGGATATCGGTGTGCCTTTTTGCCTCTTCCAGGAGCAGCCAGGTGTCCTCCCCGTCTTCCACAAACAGCAGGCCGCCGTTTTCTCCCGCCGCATCCGTTCCGAACTTCTCGATGGATTCCGGAAGGGCGTAGAGGAGCAGGTGCTCTCTTGCGTCATGGTAGAACCGCTCATTCAGATTATCGTTCACCCACGCAAGCGGCAGATAGACCTTTCCGTCTATCAGGCGTCCCTCTGCCTCCTGTTTCTCGTAATTCAGGAAAATCAGGACTCCGTCGTCCCGCTCTGTCCCATAAAGGCTGTCCTTGTCGGCCAGTTCCTTTGTGGGCATGTATTTCCGGTACGCGAAGACGCCGAACACCGCCGCTGCCGTGACAAACAGCAGGAGAAGCACATATCCCAGGCATCCCAGCACTTTTTTCATAGTTCCCTCCGGTATTTTGGCATGAATTCTAAAAGTTAATGCTTTCAGCAGATCACTCCCAGTATATCACGCACCGGAGTTTCTTAAAAGCCTGCATATCACCTCCTTTACATCTTCATCCCGTAAGGAAATGCCTTTTCAGACAGAACAGCATCTCTCTTCTCTTCTGAAGGCCGCATTCTGCCGCGGCCTTACCGGTATGTTACCTTGTCAAAATGAATCTCCTTCAGGTCTCCTTTCTCGTCGGGTATGCAGCCGCCTACGTAGAAGGTGCCCGTCTCCGCGGTGAATATCCGGTCCAGCTCGCCGAATTCGCATACTTTGCCGTCGATAAGCACCGCCACACCCCGCTCCTGAAAGCGCCGTAAGCCCTCCAGGAACGTCGACCTGAAACTGTGTTTTCCTGATGAATCATACATATATGCTTCACCTCGATGCACCGGACATGGTATGTCCGCTATCCGGGGGATGCCAAGAAGGAGTTTTTCCGTGATATATCCGCATGGCCCCGCTCCCTTCTTCCCGGCGGCCCCGCAGGTCATGCCCGCGGGATAAGGCTTCCGAAGAAGCGGAGCATCTCCCCCGTAATCACACCTGCCTCCGGCGACCATGGAATTCTGCCCACGCGGATTCCGAGAAAGCGTTCCATGAGCTTTAACCTGCTCTCTCCGCCCG